>JAYWBY010000685.1:0-8596 GCA_043781115.1 Pseudomonadota bacterium | reverse complement strand
ATCAAGATGTACCAACAGCACTGAGTTTGCAGCTCTGGGGTTTTAGACATGTTGCGGCGGTCCATCCTGATCTTAGGTCTAGCGGTCCTGCCGCTAGGCGAAGCGAACCAGGTCTCGGCGAAAGCCAAGGCCGAGCAAGCTCCGAAGACTTCGGGTCTGACGATCGGGATGGACCCGACCTACTTCCCCATGGCTTACCTCGACAAGGGACAAATGGCTGGCTACGACGCCGACTATGCCCGGGCTTTGGCGAAGCGCCTCGGTCGCTCTTTGACCATCGTCCAAATGGACTACGACAAGATCCTAGATGCCGTCGCCCAAGGAAAATTGGACGCCGGCATTTCGGCATTGGAGATCGTGCCGGGCCGCTCCGACGTTCGCTTTATCGAATATTTCGCAATCCCGGAAGCCCTGGTCGGGAAGACCAGCCGAGGCTTCAGCGAGGATCCGGATTTGTCGACCAGCACGGTCGGCGCCGGTTCCGTCTCGGCCGCGCGGGTAATCTACCACCTGCGCATGAACCAGGGTCAGGTCGCCAAAGTGAAGGGCTTCGAAAGCGACGCGGCGCTTTTTGACGCCTTGGACCGGGACCAGGTCGACGCGATAGTTGTTCACCAGCCGACCGCCGAACGTCGCGTGACGAAGAGCGAAGGCAAACTCCAGGTTCTGGCGACGAACGTCGCCCGTCAACCTTTAGGTATTGCCGTCGCGCAGACGAACAACGCCTTGGCGAGTCGGCTTCTCGATGCCGTCATTGCCTTGAAGGATGACGGGACGCAAGAGCGCCTCGGCGCGGTGGCATTCGGACAGTCATCAAACGCTACTGGGGGGCACTGACCAATCGGGTCCTCAGGCGCCGGATGGCTTCCATGGCGTAGGCTTTTTCTTCTAGCGAGAAAAGCCCGGAGACCAGGCCCATGCCGGCAGCGACGCTGCCGGTCAACGTTGCTTGGATCAAAAGATCGACGACACGGTAACTCGATTGAATCGGTAGTTGATAAACGAGGAGCGCCGAGGCTGAAGAAACGGCGGCGGTAGCCACGGCGTGTTTCCAAGGGAGCAGTTCGAGAACCGAGGCATCCAAGAGCCGCGCGGCCCGCTGAGCCCTGAGACCAAACGTCAGCATTTGCGCCGCCAGTCTGCCAATGATGGCGCCTTCGGCGCCGTATAAATGGACGCCGACGAGAATCAACGCAAACGAAAGTCCGAGGCTTACCGAATCGAGAGCCAGGCCCTGTTTCGTTTTGCCGAAGACGCGAAAGACGATCTCCGCGTCGATGCTAGTCATCAAGAACACTAGACTATACCAGCGAAAGATCCCGGCGCTATCGGCGTAGCGGTCGGAGAAGACGAGGCGGATCAGGCTTTCGGCGAAGACGAGCGCGAAAGCGACCGCCGGCATCGTCATCAGCTGGATCTTGCGGACGGTTTCGATCCAGATCGCTTTGAGCCGGGCGGTTTCACGGTTCTTCTCGGCTTCGACCATGTCGATCGACGTCAAGTCGTGGAGGTTGTTGACGGCCTGCGGCAGGACCGGCAGATCAAAGCAGCCGACCGAGTAACGCGTGAATTCCGCGACGGGAAAGAACGAGGCGACGACCAGGCGGTCGAGCTTGAGGCCGACGGCGAGCAGATTGGAGAGTCCTACGGGGAGGCTATAGCGGAGCTGATCCCGCAGACCTTTGAGCCACTCCGCCATCGGACCCGCGGCGCCGCCGAGCCGCCTATTGACGGCGAATAGGATCAACAAGCGGCACGCCGCCCAGAGCGTCAGACCTTGGAGCACGCGGTCCAGCGAACCACCTAGCGTGTAACCGAGAATGGCCGCGAGGGCGAGCGCCGCGGCATTGGCGATGTTGACGAGCAATGCGCCGCGAATTCGCCCCAAGATCACGAGGTAAGCGGGAAGCTGCTGGCCAGGCAAGAGCACCGCGAGGTAGAGGGCCAACCAAGGTGCGTGTTGAACGAGTGAAGGGTTGTTCATCGCTCCGGCGAAGTCCTGGCGGAAGGTCACCAGTAACGCTGCGAGCAGGGCACCCATGACGACGTTGAACGCGACGCAAGTGAACGAGATCCGCGCCGCTTGCCGGGGATCCCGGCGCACGAAATAAAAAAGTCCGTTGTCCATGCCGAGCGACCCGGCGAAGCCGACGATCCAAATGATCAGAAAGACCTGGCGGTAAGTGCCGAGCTCTTCCACCGACAAGGCGCGGCTGAGCACCATCGGCGTCAACATGCCGCAAAGAAATCCGGCGACATGGCCGGTGGTGAGGAGAAAGGCTTTTTCGCCGCGGCTCATGGCACCGGACATGCCGCTGCCTCCGGAGCTTTGGCTTTCGCCCGGAAAGCCCGGCGCGTCGCCAAAGCGAGTCCGAATGGCGTGGCGCGCGTCGACCGGCATTCGAGCAAGGGTTCGAGGCGAGGATCGAAGCGCCTTTTGTACGGTTGATCGCCCGGCCCGAAGTCCACCGTTTCGACTTTGTCGACGGTGATGGCGTGCCGGATCATGTAGGAATCGATCAGCGTTCCCGGGCCGAATTTGTCGAAGGCGGCGGCGTGGCCGCCGAGATAGGCGCGGTAAGATTTCGGGTCGGAGAGAATGTAGAGTGTCGCGATCGGTTCGCCCGCGACCGTGAGCATGAAGAGGCGCACTTGGCCCGCGGCGGCGAGGCGAGGCGCCACTTCGGCGTGGAAGCCCGCAAATTTGGCGTCGGCGAGACCGCCAGCAATGCCGGCGAGCGCGAAACGTTCGGTATTGAGGCGGACTAACGAGGCGAAAAGGCGCGCGACCTCTTCTGGCGACTTTGCAATTTCCAGATTTACTTCGCCCACCTTCGCCAAGTCGCGCTCGCGTCGCCGCAATTCTTTGCGCTTGTTGGCGCTAAACGAGGCGAAGCATTCGTCCCAGTCCGCCGGCAAGTCGAACACCGGGTTGACGTCGATCGGGCTGGTCCGCCACGAGGTCAGCGCATTCGCGGAGCCGGCGGGACCGATCCCGGAAACGTCCCGCCAAAGCCCGGTCAAAATCAGTTCGTCGAAGGGTTGGACCTTGGCGATTTGGCCGAGGGCTTCGGCCCAAAGGCGACTTTTGGCTTCCTTGTCGCCCAAGGCCCCGAGCCCCGTCATCGCCAGAATTGGGTGGGCGAGGAACTGCAGCTGGCGGACGGGAAAGGGGCCCGGGCGGCGGCCCCGAACCAGCGGTAAGATTCCACGAACGCCCGTGGCATCGGAAGCGACTGCGACCGCTAGATCGCCGTTATCACTAAAGTAATGGCGCCAGGTAGCCTCCTGCCAGGCGAACGCAAGGTACGGGTTGAGCTGGCCATGGCGCGCGCGCAGCTCTTCCCACGCGCTTTCAAGGCTCTTAAGCTCCGAGGAATTGCGAAGAATTTCGATCCGCATGAATTTCCGCCTTGGCCCCTGGTTGTGCAAGGGACGTTCCAGGGCCAAGCCGATGTTTCGGGGCGCTCCATGGGCGCGCGAAGGTCCGAAAGTGGACCAAGCGCGTCACTTTGATACCATGACCGCGCCAAATGGACCGGGTCGGCGACGCCAAACGCCCGCCCAATGCCGCTCGCCGGTCGCGTACCGGTACGCTTTTTGCTCTTTCCGCTCTAGTCGGCAACCCAAGAAGCAAACGGTGAACTCATGCAAAACGTCTCACGGCTGCGAATTCTCCTTCCTACATTGGCGGCGGTTTTCGCGCTCGCGGCTCTGACTTACGGCCTCGTGACGCCCAAGCAATTCGAAGTGTCGGCGAGCATCCTCGTCAGGCGCACCGCGATCGAACCGATCGAAGGGGCTGGCGAGGCCGGGAAAAACCGCTGGGTATGGGTACGCGACGGATTGGCCCTTAAAGAGGAACTAAGCTCCGACGCGACGCTGATGGAAATCGTCCGCGACGTTCCGGACCTTTCGGCGCGAAAGGACTCGTTCAAAGCCACCGGCACCGCCGCCTCGACGGCCGAGACCGCCGCCGACCAAGAAGTCCTTTTCCTTGAAACGCTGCGCAAGGAAATCAAAGTCCTCTTCAACGGCGCCGACGAAAGCGTCTACGAAATTACCGTCCGCGACGCCAACCCGAAGGTCGCGCGCCAAGTGGTCGAAGCGCTGACGTTGCAGCTGAAACGTCTGGTGATCGACGAAGCCGCGGCGGCTCGCCACGAAGGCATCGCCGCGCTGGCCCAGCAGGTCGTCGCCTCGGAAGACGCGCCCGGCTCCAAGTTCGTCGCCGCCACCGGCGCCTCGCACGCGAAAGACCGATTGGACGATTACCGGGTGTTTCTCACCGCCCGCGATCAGCTGGCGAAAACCGAGGACGACAGCCGTATCCGGTTGCTGCGTCACCCGGTGAAGGCCGAGTTGGCTTGGCCGAAAATCCCGTTCCTCGTGGTGCTCGGGGCCTTGTTCGGGTCCGCTATGGCGTTGGTCCTCGATCTCAGCCGCTCGGGTGGTTTGAGGCGTCTGGTTTTGGCAAAGGCGTAACGAAGCATGAAATGGTTCGAGCAGGCCCTTAGCCCCAAACCATGGCTGATCTTGGCCGTCTTGCTGAACCTGTCCGGCGTCGCCGACGGTTTTCCGACGGCTTTGTCGTTGGAAAGTTTGGTGACGCTGGCGGTCTTGCTGACGACCGCGTCGGCGATCTTTCGCGAGCCTTCGTTGATGGACAAGGTCGAAGCCAAGGTCGCCGTCGCTTTCGTGTTGTTGATCGGCCTCGTTCCGGCGATGTCGTCGCTCGCCGGGTCGAGCGACCTTAGGGTCCTGGCCCATCCTGGGTATCGTCACTTGATGAAGTTTCTGTTGGTCGCCGCTTGTTGGACGATCACAATGAAAAATCGGCGCGACGCCCATGCCGCGCTCGACAGTTTGCTCGCCGGGTACGTGCTGCTGGGAATCGTGGCGCTTTACCGCTTTCTCGTGCTCGAAGAAATCGACCTCGACACGTTTCGCATGGCGCTGAACTTCCGCCACGGCGACCCCAACTTTCTCTGCTTGCACATGGCGAGTGGCGTTGCTCTCGCTTGTTGGCGTCTTAGTACCTTGGGGACGTCGTTCCGGGACCGTCTAGCGACCGTCGGTCTTTTCCTGACCTTCGGCATTTTTGGACTGACGGCTTGGTACACGACTTCGCGCGGCGGGCTCCTCGCCTTGATCTTCGAGTTGGTGCTGATCCTCGGACTTTTGCCGTCGCGCTGGACGCGGCTGGCCCGGTTCGCGGTTTTGGCGGCGATCTGCGCCGGCCTCCTCTACACGGACGGTGAGCGCCTGACGGACCGCTTGGAATTCACGCAAGATGCTTCGGCCGAAGGCCGCATCGCGGCCTTCGGCGCTGGTTGGCTTGGGCTTACTGCGTCACCGTTTTTTGGCGTCGGCTTCGACGGCGCATCGAGCCTCGTCCGGCAAGTCGGGACCGCCTTTCACTTTGTCTCCATCGAGGGCGGCATCACCATTCACAACACCTTTTTGCAAATTGCCGCCGAGCTCGGCTTCTTCGGCGTGACCGTATACCTCGCCTGTTTGGTTTTCCTGATCGCCGCGATTCGCCGGGCGTATCAGCGCGGGGAGCTCAAACTGGCTGCGGTCGCTTCAGCCTGGCTTGCCGCGGTCTTGTTCGACATGTCGGGATTGCCTTTGGCGTACAACGCCACACTTCTCGGCTCGTTGCTCCTGATGTTCACGGCGTTAAGAACCGTGGCCAGCGAACAACGGGCCGAGGTGAGCGGCTAACTCGTCGGCTCGTCTTTCCCACGACGAGGCGGCGAGCCACGGGCCAAGGTCTTCTGGTGGCCGGTAGGTCGTCTTGCCGTCTATCAAATCCAGGCAGTGGCGCACGAAAGCGTCGGCCGTCTTTGCTTGAAAGAGGCCCGGGAATCCCGCGAGCTCGGCCAATGCCATGGTAACGACCGGTTTGCCGGTGGCCAAGCATTCGCGAACCTTCAGCGGGTTGATGCTCTTCGAAAGGGCGTCGAGCCGGTAGGGAAGGAGCAGGATGTCGGCGGCGACGAGGGCCTCGGGCAGTTGCTGATAAGGGACCGGCCCGCGAAAGCGGATGTTGGGAGCGGCCTTCAGCGTCGCCGCGTCGACTTGAACCGGACCGATGACCTCGATTTCAACCGCGGGACGCTCGCGGGCGACGCGCAACAGGAGGTTTTGATCAGTGCGCGCGTCGAACAGGCCGAAATAGGTGAGCCGTCGCAGCGGTGCTTGCGAAAAGCGGCGTGCACGGGCGAAGTGTTCGACGTCGACGCCGTGCGGCAGCAGGACCGTGGGCCTCTCGAAGGCGGCCTTGGTTTGGCGGAGCTCCTCGGAGGTCGCAACGACGAGCGCGCTGCTCGCGATCAGCTCCCTTTCCCAAACCGGCAGCGCGTCCTTCAAGAGGCCGGGCCAATTTTTCCAGTCGTCCATGCAATAGTAGACGGTGAACGCGGCGCCCACCGCTTTGCCGATGCCGGCGCTGAGCGGCATCGACGTCAAAAGGGCGAAGTGGCGAAAGCCGCGGCGCGAGATCTCGAAGTTAAGGCCAGAGATTAGGGCGCGGTGGTTGTAGCGGTGGACCCAACCGACGTCGTGAAAGGGCAGCATTTTTGGCGCGATGACCGAGAACTCCTCGAGTTGCTCGGTCCGAGCCTGCCGATCGCCGGTTGCTGTCAACAAGCGGCCGACTTTGTTGACAGCGCGGGACAAGTCGAAGAACGACAAGCGGGGGCGTCTCAAGCCGATCGTTTCCACCCAGATCAGGCGGTTGCCGCCGACGAAGCGTCGCATCAAGTGCTCGAAGGACGACGGGTGGCGACCGAAGTCGCCGCCGATCACGACGATGTCTCGCCCCTTGATCACCGGTAGGCTGCCCCGGGGGCTTGGCCCTCGGCGAGCAGGTCACGAACAAATTCGCCCATGTGGTCTTTGCCGCCGAGGAGGTTCCACTCTTCATCGAACATCGTCGATGACCATTTGTTGTCGAAGATCCACGCGGTCCAACTCAGATTGTGCGTCGCCATCCATGCGGCGAAAGGCACTCCGAAACCGTCGAGGTCGCCGCGCAAGGGAAAGACCGAGCTTTTGTCCCAGCCCCATTCGGTGACGAACACCGGGTGTTTCGCCAGCACCGGCTCGAACTGCTCGCGCCAGACCTTCTCGGTCATTTCCGGATAGATGTGCGCCGTGTAAGCGATGCGTTCGTCTTTAAGCGGATGACTCGCCGCCTCCTTCATATGGAGCGACCAATAAGGCCCGCCGACGATGACCAGCGTGTCCGGCGCCGCATGGCGAATGATGGCAAGGGTCGGCTGAGCAATGCTCGCGCGCCAGGTGTCCCAAGAGTCCGGCTCGACCG
Source organism: Pseudomonadota bacterium (assembly GCA_043781115.1). Lineage (GTDB taxonomy): Bacteria > Bdellovibrionota_B > Oligoflexia > Oligoflexales > CAIYRB01 > CAIYRB01. The sequence goes on along the minus strand of JAYWBY010000685.1, from coordinate 1,263 downwards.
GTTCGTTGAACATCTCGAACAAGACGTGGGGATGGGAGCCGTAGCGTGCCGCCAGCAGGGACCAAGATGCCGCTGCGTAGTCGCGTTCGGGCAGGTAGTCGCCGACAATGTGCAAGTCGATGATGACGTAAATTCCTAGGCGAGCCGCCTCGTCGACGAGCGGGTCGACGAAGTCCTCTACGTAGCGGCTCGGCCCTTCGCTCAGGCCGATGCCTTGGCCGTCACCTTTGTGGATGGGAATGCGAACGACGCTGGCGCCAAATTCCTGAACGGCGCGCCTAAGGACTTTCAGGGCCGTGCCGGCGCCGCGCTTGACCTCGAGCGTCTCGGGGTCGGCGATCGAGAAGCCGCGCAGGACCACGGCTTGGCCCTCAGCGTCGACGATGCACGGTCCCGAAACGCCGAGGCGTGATGGTGCCTTTCCGGGGGTCGGTCGAAGATAATTAGGGTGATCACAAGTACCGACGAGCTCGTCGGAAGTCGAAGGCGGCTGCCGGCATGAGAACGCGAGCATTGCTAACGCCAAGACGGCGTTGATGCCAAGACTCTTCATGGCCGAATCCCCTCTGGCAAGCCCGCCAAGTTCTTCTTGGCGAGGCCGAGCACGCGGGAATATTCCATCTTGCCGTGGAGACGGAAGCCGAGGCGCTCCGACACGTGAATGACCGCAAGGTTGCCTTGGTCATGAGTCGCGACGCAGAACTTCACGGCCTGAATTTTGGCTTCTTCGATCAGGCGGCGTTTCAACTCCGAAGCGATCCCCTTGCCGCGGTAGTTTGGCAGAACGAGTGTGTCGAACATATAAGCCCAACCGGCTTTCGGGGCCACGTCGTAGAAAAAGGGAGCTTCGCCTTCGCCGGCGCGCGGCTGGGTCGTCATCCATGAGTAGCCGGCGACTTGTCCGTCGACCAAAGCCACGACTCCAAATGAAGTCGCCAGGCGGGCTATGAGCACGACGGCCTTGGCCTCCCCGCATCCTGCCGCCAGCAACGCGCGGTCGCTGCTCCGCAACGGACGGTAGACGATCATCTCGCCTTTTGCCGCAGCGGCTCGGTAATTTGCGACGTCCAGCACGTAGACGACATCCGTGATGTGGAGAAAGAGGAGCGCCTTTAGACGCGACGGCAGCCGCCGGGCCCTGGCCAATTGACGGGCAACGCTCACGAGTAAAATGCTCCGGAAAGGACGGTGGGGACTGCTTCTATTTAATCATGGATGGGGGGGGAAGGGCAGGCGGGGGTCTAAACCCCCGCCTTGACGGGA
>JAYWBY010000684.1:0-3098 GCA_043781115.1 Pseudomonadota bacterium | reverse complement strand
GATGACGAGCGCGTTCGAGATCTTGTCTTGGATGTAGCGAGGGCTGATGCCGTCCATGCCCTCGCGCTTCGCTTCTTTGCGAAGCTCCTTGATGTTGTCCTCGGTGAACTGCTGGTTCGTCTTGCCGTTCACCGAGGACAATATCAAGGAGCTTCGCAAAGAGGCGAAGCGCGAGGGCATGGACGGCATCAGCCCCCGCTACATCCAAGACAAGATCTCGAACGCGCTCGTCATCGACAAGGGAGGCGGGTGCATCAACCCGTTCATCGTCTTAAACGAGCTCGACTCCGGCTTGAAGACGCACTCGCTGATCAACGACGAAGAGCTCCGCAAGCACTACCGCGAAATGCTCTCCGAAGTGAAACGCGAGTACGAGGACATGGTGAAGCACGAAGTGCAGCGCGCCATTTCCGCCGACGAGACCGCGATCGACAAGCTTTGCGGCAACTACATCGACAACGTGAAGGCCTACGTCCAGCGCGAGAAGGTCCGCAACGCCTTCACCGGCGCCGACGAAGAGCCGGATGAGCGCCTGCTCCGCGCCATCGAAGAGAAGATCGACATCTCGGAAAGTCGCAAGGACGACTTCCGCCGAGAAATTATGAATTATATCGGCGCTTTGGCTCTTGAGGGCCGGTCCTTCGACTTCCGCACCAACGAGCGCCTGCACAAGGCCCTCGAGCTGAAGCTCTTCGAAGACCAAAAGGACACGATCAAACTCACGACCTTGGTCTCCAACGTCGTCGACCGCGAAACCCAAGCCAAGATCGACGTGGTGAAGAACCGCCTGATCAAGAACTACGGCTACTGCGAGATCTGCGCGAGCGACGCCTTGAGCTTTGTCGCCTCGATCTTCGCCCGTGGCGACGTTTCGAAGTCGGAGAAGGAAAAACAAACGTAAGGAATTGGGGGCTTACCGGAAGTGCCTGACCCCATTTTCGAGAGGTAACGGGATGCCAATGAGGATGGAGTCGGACCTTAACCGATTCCGCAAAATCGTCCGCGGCAAGATCAAGAAGGAGCTGCGCCGCTTCATCTCCTCCGGAGACCTCATCGGTCGCCAGGGGAAGAAGCAGGTGACGATTCCTTTGCCGCGCATCGACATCCCGCACTTTCAATTCGGCTCGGGACAGCAAGGCGGCGTCGGCCAAGGCCAAGGCGAAGTGGGCGACCAGGTCGGCCAGGGCGAACCGGAGCCGGGGGAAGGCCAAGCCGGCGACGGCGAGGGCAAGCACTCGATGGAAGTCGACGTGACGCTCGCGGAGCTCGCCGAGATCTTGGGCGAGGAGCTAGAGCTCCCGCGCATCGAGAACAAGGGCAAAAAGAACATCGAGGACCGCCAATACAAGTACACCGGCATCCTGAAGCAGGGCCCGGAGTCGCTCCGCCACTTCAAGCGCACGTACAAAGAAGCGCTGAAGCGGGCCATCTCGTCGGGAACCTATGACCCGGAAAATCCGGTCATCATCCCGATCAAAGAGGACAAGCGCTACCGTTCCTACAAGGTTTACAACCAGCCCGTCGCCAATGCCGTCATCATCTACATGATGGACGTCTCGGGCTCAATGGGCGACGAGCAGAAGGAGATCGTCCGCCTGACGAGCTTCTGGCTCGACACTTGGCTTTCGACGCAGTACGCCGGCTTAGAGCGCCGCTACATCATCCACGACGCCACCGCCCGCGAAGTCGACCAGAACACCTTCTACCGCACGAAGGAATCGGGCGGCACGCTCATCAGCTCGGCCTACCGCCTGGCGCTGAAGATGGTCGAAGAAGACTTCGACCCGAGCGAGTGGAACATCTACCTCTTCCACTTCTCCGACGGCGACAACTGGTCCGGCAACGATACGGCCGAGTGCATGAAGATCCTGGACAGCCAGCTTCTGCCCGCCTCCAACCTCTTCTGCTACGGCCAGGTCGAGTCGCGCTACGGCTCCGGCCAGTTCCTCCGCGACCTCCAAAAGCACTTCGGGGAAAACCCGCAGAAGATCACCGTCGCCCAAATCAAGGACCGCGACGCCATCGTCGACTCGATCAAAACGTTTCTCGGTAAAGGCAAGTAAGCCATGCACGGCTACAACACCCAACTTACGCCGGAACTCCAGGAGGTCGCCGAACGCCTAGCGAAGGTCGCTCGTGGGGCGGGCCTGGACTTTTTCGATACTGTCTTCGAGCTCGTCGACTACAAGCAGTTGAACGAGATCGCGGCCTACGGCGGCTTCCCGACGCGCTACCCGCACTGGCGCTGGGGGATGGAATACGAGCGCCTGTCGAAAAGCTACACCTACGGCCTGTCGATCATCTACGAGATGGTGATCAACAACGACCCCTGCTTCGCCTATCTCCTTCGCGCCAACGACATGGTCTACCAAAAGACCGTCATCGCCCACGTCTACGGCCACTGCGATTTCTTCAAGAATAATTACTGGTTCAGCAAGACCAACCGCAAGATGCTGAACCAAATGGCCAACCACGCCACGCACGTCCGCCAGCTGGTCAACGACGTCGGGCAGGACGAAGTCGAGAGCTTCATCGACGGGTGTCTCTCGCTCGAGAACCTGATTGACATCCACTCGCCCTTCAAATCAAAGCCGAAGACGCGCGTGACAGACGAGGAATTCTCGAGGCCGAAGGCCCCTGCCAAGATCAAGTCCAAGACCTACATGGACTCCTACATCAACCCGGCCGATTTCCTCGAGCAGCAGAAAAAGCGCCAGCAGGAAGAGTCGGAGCGCGTCAAGGGCTTCCCCGAGAACCCGGAGCGTGACGTTCTGAAGTTTTTGTTGGAACACGCGCCGATGTCGGGCTGGGAAAAACGAATCCTGCAGATCATCCGCGACGAAGCCTACTATTTCGCTCCGCAAGCCCAGACCAAGATCCTAAACGAAGGTTGGGCCACCTATTGGCACAGCAAGATGATGACTCAGCTCGCGCCTCTCCACGAGAGCGAGATCATCGACTACTGCGACCACTTCGCTGGCGTCGTCGCCTCGCAGCCGGGCGGCCTCAACCCTTACAAGCTCGGCGTCGAGCTCTTGCGCCACGTCGAGCGTCGGTGGGACCGCGGCCAGTTCGGCATCGAATACGTCCACTGCGAC
>JAYWBY010000683.1:0-3099 GCA_043781115.1 Pseudomonadota bacterium | reverse complement strand
CGAAGCTCGCCTCGGGAGCAGCCGTCGGCTGCTTCGGATTGACTGAGTCCTACGGCGGCTCGGATCCCGGCGCGATGAAGACGAAGGCCGAGGACAAGGGCGACCACTGGCTGCTCAACGGCTCGAAGATGTGGATCACCAACGGCAACCTCGCGCAGGTTGCCGTGGTTTGGGCGCAGACGGCCAAGGGCATCCGCGGCTTCGTCGTCCCGACCAATCTGAAGGGCTTCGAAGCCCGGAAGATGGAAGGCAAGCTGTCGTTGCGCGCGTCGGTGACCTCCGAGCTTTATTTCGACAACGTAAAGTTGCCGAAGGACGCGGTCCTGCCGAAGTCAGACGGCTTGAAGTCGCCGCTCCTTTGCCTGACGCAGGCTCGCTACGGCATCGCCTGGGGCGTGCTTGGCGCCGCCGAAGCGTGCTTCGACGAGGCGGTCAACTACGTCAAGGACCGCGTCACTTTCAACAAGCCGATCGGCCATACGCAGCTCATTCAGCGGAAGCTCGCCATCATCCTCTCGCGTATCACCCAAGGCAAGCTCCTGGCGCTTCGCTTGGGACAACTGAAGAACGAGGGCAAACTGCACTTCGCGCACGTCAGCATGGGCAAGCAAAATAACGTCGAAATGGCCCTGGAAACGGCGCGGGCCTGCCGCGACATGCTCGGCGGCAACGGCATCATGGTCGAGTACAAAGCCATGCGCCACATGTGCAATCTCGAAACGGTGTACACTTACGAGGGCACCAACGACATTCACCTCCTGATCATGGGTAGTGAGATCATTGGACAAGCGGCATTCTAAAATTGCGGTGTTGATGGCGGGCTTGGCTTTGGTCTCGGTCGCGGGCTGCAAGGTCGCGCGCTGGAAGAAGCCGGACAAGGAGGCGAGCAACGCCGGCGCCGTCGCCACTCCTGCGCGCGTCGGGGAAGCGGACGCCTCGGCGTCCACGGCCCAGCGCTTCGACGTCGACGAGAAGTCGGGACGGCCGCGGGGCAGCTTGGTCCTCCGCCTCGATTATTTTCCTGAGCCGAAGCCCGGCTCGACCAATCTGCCGGCTTGCTACGCACCGTTCGCCGCCGACTTTGACCTGGGCATCGCTTATTGCGACGGCAAGCCCGAGGCCAAGGTGCCGGTCACCGCGAAGAACGTCGACCAAGACTGTTACACTGATCCGAAGCTCGGCCGGCGTCCGGCAGCGCAGCCGGTAATTTTAGCTGGCTGCCGGAAGGGCATCTTGCTGGTGCACGCCTTTCAGCCGGCGCTGCGGGTCGACGTGGAAGTGCGGGACTTGAACTGAACGCTTAGTGCGCCGCCTCCAACTTATCCGCGAAGCTCAGCGCCTCTTCCAAATAACTTCCCGCCCCCATCGTCGCGAAGGCGACGACGCCCTTCGTGTCGATTACCGCCAACTCGGGAATCGCGGAGACCATCCAGGCGCCGGAAGCCGCCTGGGTTTTGTCTTGGAGGATGGTGAAGCTCGGGTTCACGTGTTTGACGTAGTCTTTGATGGGGCCGGCCTCTTCGTCGGAGATGGCGACAACTGCGACGTTCTTGTGGCTCTTGGCGAACTGGCTGAGGCGGTCGTGCGTCGAGCGGCAAGCCGGGCACCAGGTGGCCCAGAACTCGACGATCACGACCTTGCCCTTCAGCTTCTCGCTGTTGCCGGACTCGGTGCCGTGAAGAACCGGCAGGTCGAACTTCGGGGCAGGTTTGTCGACTAGCTTTTGGCGGAGCAGCGCCAGTTCATCCGGTCGCGCGACGAGTTTCACCGTTTTCGTCTCTGCCTTTCCGGCGCGCGTGAATGCGACGACCACCGAATTGCCGACGCCTTGCGCTTGCACGGCTTTGATCAGCTCAGGGGGCGCGTTGACGTTGGTCTTGTCGACCGAAGTGATTTCGTCGCCGGCCTTCAAACCGGCGTCTTCCGCCGGCGTGCCAGGCAGGACTTCCTTGATCAGCACGCCCGTCTTGCCTTGATCTATGGCGACGCCCAGCCAAGGTTTGGCTTGCTGGAGGCGGCCATCTTGCGCGGCAGCTACGGGCGTCCATACGAGTAAAAATAGAAGAGACCAAAGATGACGCGTCATTTATGTTCCTTGGGCTTAGTGGGGGAGGCGCTTGCTACCGAGACTTCGCACGCGTAGTCGCGGCAATCGACCCTCGCTTGGCCTTCAAATTCCTTGATCGTCTTACCCGAACGTTGGACTTCGTTGGCCGTGAGTGAGCGGTAGAGCGCTTGCGCGGCGGCGCCCTTTACCAAGGCCAGCGAGGTTCCGCCGGTCTTCAGCAGGCAGTCGAACTTGTCCTTTTCGCTCTTGACGCAACGAATGTAGAGGGACGCGGCCAACTCCTTGGCCTTGCCGTGGATCGTCTTCACTTCTTTGATGCGAAGGGCTTTATAGAGAGCGTCGGCATCCGGACCCTTCAACGCCGCCAAAGGCGCTGGAGTCGGAAGCACGCCTTCTCCGGTGAGGTCGCAGAAGAACGCACCGCGGCCGGCGTCGCTTTTGGCGAACTGGCAGGTCACCATGCCGGGACCTTCGAAGGATTTGGTCGAGATCTGACCCAGGGTCTTCTCCGAGACTTTGAAGTTGTCGTAGAAGGTCGCTGCTGCCTCTTGCGTGAACGACAACAGCACCTTGGCGCTTCCGAGTTGGTTCAAGGCGCAGTAGTAGACGTCCCTGCCGCTCTTGGAGCAGGCGAGGATAAGGCTGCCCTGGAAGGATTTGCGCGTCAAGGCTTGGTCCGGCTGTTCCGGCACGTCGAAGGCATCGAACAAAGCTTCGGCGACGCGGCCTTGTACGTAAGCCAAGGCGTCGGGGTCGGCGGGCGCGGCGGGCGCGGCGGTCACCATCGAACTCTTGGAGCTCTCATCGTCGGTGGTGCGACAACTCGGTAACGTCAAAGCCGCGAGCGTCAGGATGGCAATTGGTCGAAGCATGGTCTTGGCCTCCCTCTCCCTTGTCGAAGTCTTCCTTGTCTATAAGGAAGGATCTCCTCCTCTTTCTCGGTTGAAAGGTCGCCGTTGCTTAGCCTTGGCCGGCTTGACTAGGACAAATCGGCCCAGCCCTGACTTTATCTGGCCAAAAGCCGGCGAGGC
>JAYWBY010000682.1:0-8620 GCA_043781115.1 Pseudomonadota bacterium | reverse complement strand
CAGGCGAAGCACTACTTTGACCAGAGCGGCAACGAAGTGTTTTTCGGCCAAGATGGTGGCACGGTCGAGCCGGTCAAAATCTAACGAGCTCTGGCAGTTAGTTTCTGGCGCGAAACGCGCCAGAAACTAGTTAAAGGACGCCGCTGATGTATTGCCGATTTCCTAAAGTTAGGGCTACAATTACCGATAGGTCGCTATGAAAAGTTCCGGGAGCGCGAACCTTGAATCTGGCATGAGCCTCATCTCCGTCTTGGTGGCGATGGGCATCATGTCAATCATTGCCTATACGCTCAGTACGTCGCTCGTAAACACTTTCCATGCAGTCCGGCATGCCGAACTCCAAGCCGATGTCATTGACCTCCATGCGTACCTTTTGACGCGTGTGGACTGTATTAGGACGATCGCTGGCATAAAGGAGAACCCCCATTCGGTGGAGCTGGTGGATTCCACCCCCAGCCATCGGCCTTTGGTGAAACGGGCTTCGCAAGGGTCGTACACAAAGATTGGACCGTATTCGCTGAGGGCTTCCGTCGCCAGCTGCCCTAATTGTTCCGGGGGTAGAAAAATTCTCGTAGAGTTTGCGGCACTCGGAGCCAACGGGTTTTCGAACGATCCGCTAACCGGCAAACTCAGTTCGTGGAGCGACCTCTATGGAGGAGTCCCTTATGCTTGTCCGGTACCGGCGCCGTGACGCAATTGATTTACAAACCGAAAGGCTGCAGCGGCATGGGCATTCTAGATGCTCTCGTGGCCGTAGCTATTTTTGGAATCGGCATAGCAATTGTCGCTAATTCCTTTCACAACGCCTTTCAATCGCTAGCGACTTCCGAATTGCGTGACCGAGCACTCACGGCGAGGGCGTTTGTTCGGGGATGGCTAGATTGCAAGAAAACCATGGCGTCGGATCCCGTTGGCTGCAAAGCCGGGGGATACATCGACGTCAAGCAAAGCGACGGAAAAATCCTGGTCAAAGGAGACCAAACTACCGAGATCGGACGACTCAACGTCAAAGCGGCTTGCAGCGGCGGCGACCTTGATTTTCAATATAAGCCTGTCGTTGCGCAAGCGGGTTGGCGGAGTTTGACTGACGGCATTCCTATTCACTGCAATTTGCCACTTACCATTACCTATACAATGTTGAACAGCAACGGCGCGGCGCCGCGCTGTCTCTTCATATCCGACGCCAATGAGGCGAATGGCAACTGGACGCTTCTCGGGTGCAATCCAAGCGGCGCCGCGAGCTACGGTGTTGGTGCAACCAAAACAATCAAGATGTCATTTAGCGGCGCAATACCGGCAGTCAGGCTGAGGTATAATCCGTCGCTAAGCAGCTCGTTTTTCGATAGCGCGCCATGGCTCTTCTGGCGCAATACAAATAGCTCAGCCGAAATGAGCCGGCACATGTATTTCAACAGGATCGACAATGGTGACGGCACTTCTGATCTAGAAGGGCGTATCGACGACAGCAATGAAAGAGGCTGCGACTACGGAAATTTTTCGGATTTCGTCGACATCTGGTTCAGCTTGCATATTTCGACGCAAAATTATGTTCTCGAAAATTACGCCGACCGGTGTCATTGATTGGTAAATTCGATTACGGTGGGTGTCCCGAATTTTAGCGACTACTCCGAGGCCAACCAGCCGGTGACGTCCATGACGAACCCGACGGTATAAGCCGCGACCAAAAACGGCGCGACCAGCCCCAAAAAGAGGGCGATCGGCAGGAAGTGCAAAAGGTCGGCAACGCTGTCGATTTGAAAATCGTTACGGCTAAACATCATGGCCGGAAATCCCAACGCGTGAGCTGTGCACGTTTCGTACAAAGACCTCACTAGGCTAGCATCCAAGGCCAGCCTTCAGCAAGATCAATGGACGTCGTACTTGATGCTGTTGATCGTATAGGCCGGGTAGCCTTGGATCTTGTCCAGCGTCTGGGCGGCGACCGAGAATTTGTAGGCCTTGCCCTTTTCCAAGATGTTGTCCTGGATGGCGAACTGCCGGGTCGAGCCGACGATGGGCTTCGATTGCCAGATGTTATGGCCGGTGTCGTCGTAGACGTTGATGGTCCAAATGAAGTCTTGGATGTCGTTGCCGAACGGGTTGCCGATCAGCAGCACCGTCTTGCTCGTCGATTCGTATTGCGCGGTGATGGCCGCGGGCTTCAAATCCGGGAAGACGTAGGGAAACTCGACGTAGTAAGGCGCCTTGCCGCCGAACACCAGTTGGAAGAACACGGCTTCGTGGGCGCGCGGCGCCTTGGCGTCGGCCAGGGTCACACGTTTGGCAAAGGTCCGGTCCCCTGGATTGGCGTCTTCGCTCAAGCCGTCGTCGAAAAGTTGGCGGTTCCAAGCTTGGATCGAGTCGGCTCCGGTGTTGTCTTTGGCGATATAGGTCGCGTTGTTGAGCAAGGACGGCGCGCCTCGGATCTGCACCGCGTCAGGGGTGACTTCGTCGCGTACCTTCGCGGTGAATTTCAGCGTCGTCTCGTTGCCCGAGCCGTCGTCCTTCGGTGACATGTCGAACTGGACGGCGATGTATTCGACGCCTTGGGTGAAGTAAAGGTCTGTGTTGTTGGCGCCGGGCGCCGTGTCGTTGGCCAAGTCCCCATTGGCGTCGCCGTCGAAGACGTCGAGGATACCGTTGCCGTTGTCGTCGGGGTCCAAGACGTTGATGATCCCGTCGCCGTCGATGTCCGGGTCGCGGCTGTTCGGCACGCCGTCTTTGTCGGTGTCGATGTTCTGCGGGACGGTCGATGCGGTCTGCAGGTTGAACCCGGCCAAATTCTCGCCAAGGTCGTCGGTCAAGCCGGCGCCGCCCGAGGCGCCGAGGCTGACGGAGCCGTCGGGGATGCCGTCGCCGTCTTGGTCCGAGGCGGCGTCCTTCTTCACGGTGATCCCGTCGAAGTTCTGAAAGGTAATGATCGGACCATTGTTGATCATCAGCGGCAAGGTCGGCCGGTCCATCTTGATGAATTGGCGGATCGTCTTGTCGACGGTGCCGGGGACCGACAGAACCGCGGTCAGAATGTAGTCCGGAGTCAGGAGCGCCAGTGTTTGCGTCACGTCGGTGCGCACTTTGCGCAGAGTGTAGAGACCAGCGAGGTCGACGTCGCTAACGCGGGCGATGCCAGTATCATGCTCGAAGGCCGCGACGACCCACCCCTGCATCTGCGCCTGGCTGCCGGTCTTGCTGCGAATCGAGCCGGTGATGTCGTTGAGGTCACCGCAGAGACTGCAACCGGCAGACTTGCTTTCGCCCGTGCCACCGCACGCGGTGACGAGGAGCAGCGAGCTCAAGAGAATAGATTTGTAGTGCTTGCGCTGAGTCACGGGGTTCTCGACCCTCCCTCTCCTAGGTGAATCGGCAAGCTGACCTGGTTATTTAGGAAAAAAGTGCTTAACGCTGCGAGATCTCGATGATAGCTTCGCGCGATGAGCGGCCAAGGTTCACGTTTCACACACATAAATGAGCATTTTTGTTGCGAAAACTGTGGCCAGGCGGTAGCCCCGGTCAAGACCGGTTGCCGCAATCATTGCCCCCATTGCCTTGTTTCTAAGCATGTGGACGTCTTTCCCGGCGACCGGGCTAGCGAATGCCAAGGCCTGATGGACGCAGTGGCCTACGAATTAGACGGCAAGAAGGGCCTCGTTTTGCACTTCCGTTGCCGGCTCTGCGGTGCTCAAAAACGCAACATGGCCGCCCGCGAAGATCCTGTGATGCCTGATAATTACGAATTAATTCTTAAGCTTAGACCGCAATCTTGACTTGGGGACCCGCCGCGCTTAAAGTCGCGCCTCCCGAGGAAGGTAGTGTGCGAACTTGTGCAAGGACCGGCGGGCCGCCGCGAGGCCAAAGCTTCACCGTTTTGGCCTCGAGGAAAGTCCGGACTTCATAGGGCAGGATGCTGGCTAACGGCCAGGCGGGGCAACCCGACGGAAAGTGCAACAGAGAAGAGACCGCTAACCGAAGCTCGCAAGAGCCGAGGCAGCAAGGGTGAAACGGTGAGGTAAGAGCTCACCAGCGACTTGGCGACAAGTCGGCTTGGCAAACCCCATCCGAAGCAAGACCAAATAGAGGGACATTCGGCTTTCTCTCGCAAGAGCGAAAGCCGTACCGCCGGCCCGGCGGGTTCCTGGGTAGGTCGCTCGAGGCGCCTGGTAACAGTCGTCCAGATAAATGGCGGTCACAGCCGCAAGGTGCATCCAAGCGGTGAATGACAGAATCCGGCTTACAGCTGGTCCCACGCAAGCCGTAGCTGCCCTCCTCGGGAAACCCAGTTTAGAAGTAGACAACGATGCCGCTGAAAAATCCTGATCCGTTCGCCTCGCGAGTCAAAGACTTAAACGCCAGCGTCAACCCTTTCGTCGCCCTCTTGCGCGACGGCTCGGAAAGCGGCTCCTTGCCGATCGCTTTTGGGGCGGAACTCGCGGCGTTTCCCGGGAATTGGCGCGACAAGATCGCCGCCTACCACGGCGTGCCGACGCCGAAGCGCTTAATTGTCGAGATCGGTTGCCACAAAGGCCAAACGCTGACGGCGCTCGCCGCCGACCACCCCGACACGGCGTTCATCGGCATCGACATCACGTTTAAACGCGTCGTCACCACGACGCAGCGCGCCAAGGCCCGCGGCTTGACCAACGTCTACGGCGTCTTGGCGAACGCCGGCGCGATCGACAAACTCTTCACGCCGAGCGAAGTCGACGGATGTTTGATTTTTTTCCCCGACCCGTGGGTAAAAAAGAAGCGCCAGGAAAAAAATCGTCTCGTGAACGCCGGCTTCGCTTCGAAGCTCCTGGGTGCATTGGCGCCCGGAGGTTTCTGCTGGTTCAAGACGGACCAAGAAGGTTACTTCCAAGCCGCCGAGAAGGACTTCTTGGACTCCGGATTCGTCGCTACGTCGGAACCGCTCGGCCTCGCGAAGAGCGACTACAGCAGCGCGTTCGAACAACGCTTTCAGCTGCAGAATTTGCCTACGCATGCCGGGAAGTGGCTAAGAACGGCCAGCCCAAGCCCCATGCCGCATTAATGCCCATGGGCAAGTCTGATGCATTTAGAGGCCTCGGCGCCGATGCTATACTGATAATGGATTTCCGGAGCGACCAAGACCTGCCATGACGAAAAACACTCGACCGACCGACGCGAAGAGTAGCGACAAAAAATTGAGCGGCGAACCCGCGCGCGTCTTGTCGCTCGGCCGCAGATTGCCGCAGACCTCCGACTCCTTTCGCGTCGTCGACGAGCTGTCGAAGCTGGCTCCGAAGATGATGGTCAGCGAAGACTTGGCCAAGGCGCCGAAGGATTCGAGCGAAGTCCGCATGGCCGTCGTCTCGAGCCTCAATGCCATGCGCGCTTCCGCCAACGGCTCCGGCGTCCTCAAAGTCAAAAAAGACGAAGACCTCGCCCCACTGAATCCCGTCGAGCCGTTCCCCGGCAAGCGCAAGTAAGGAGCACGCAGACTGGCTACCGTCGATAGTTTGAGCGTCTCCTGCCGGCTGAGCGGCTATCAGGTCGACGCCAAGAAGCTGAAAGTCCTTTCGCTCCGCACTCTAGCCAGCCTCGGCCTCCAAAACTTCTTGCTGAGCATTCGCTTCGTAGGTACTTCAGGAATCCGCACCCTCAATCGTGTCCACCGCGCCAAAGACCAAGCCACCGACGTCCTCTCGTTTCCTCAGGAGAGCTGGGCCGTGCCCGCCACAGTCAGTCGTCCCGTCAAACTCAAAACCGAACCGCACCCCGGACCTCCGCGGGTTTTGGGCGACGTCGTCATTTCGCTGCCAGAAGCGGCGCGCAACGCCAAGAAGATCGGCCAGGGGTTGGACCGCGAGGTTTGCTTCCTCGTCGTCCACGGCATCTTGCATCTGGCGGGCCACGACCACGAACGCCCGGCGGAAGAGCGGCGCATGCTTAAGGAGCAGCGGACGCTGATGGCCCGCCTCGAGCCGAAGGCCGCCGCGCCGCTCTGGCGCCATTGCGTCAAGACGCGAGGCGCCCGTTAATATGGACTTCCTCTCGCCGCTCGACAGCTCGCAGCTCGCCACGATCGGCGTGTGTCTGCTCCTCGCCGCCGTATTCTCCGGCTCCGAGACAGCCATCACCTCCCTTGGCTCGCTCAAAGCCAAGCACATCATCGACAACGAAGCACGCGCCGTCCGCCAGCTCAACCTGTGGCTCAACCACCCGGGGCGGGTGCTGACGACTATCTTGATCTTCAACAACGTCTTTCACATCTTGGCGTCGGCCGTCGCCACCGACTTCGCGGCGCGGCACTTCCAAAGCAAAGCCATCGGCATTGCCACTGGCGTGATGACGTTTCTGATTTTAATCTTCGTCGAAATCATCCCGAAGTCTTTCGCCAAATCCCACTCCGACCGCTTGGCGGTGCCGGCGCTGAAGTGCATCTACGTCCTCTATATGTGCCTGGCGCCGCTCGTTTGGGCCCTTTCCGAGTTCGCCGGCCGGGTCGTCAAACTCCTCGGCGGCGTGCGCACGGACAGTCCGCCGATCACCGAGGAAGAGCTCGAGTTTCTCGTCAACGTCGGCGAACGCGCCGGCGTCATCGAAGAGACGAAGAAAGAAATGATCGTCGGCGTTTTCGAGTTTGACGAGACCAAGGTCCGCGAGATCATGACGCCGCGCCCCGACGTCAACTGGCTGCCGATCGACGCCACCTACGACGACGCCCTGAAGCTCGCCATCGAGTCCGGGATGTCCCGCCTCCCCGTCTGCGACCGGACGGGCATCGACCACGTCGTCGGCGTCCTGCTCGTCAAGGATCTGCTCAAGGTCGCCCGCGACTCCGGCCGCGGCAAGGGCGAGTTCAACCTCCGGAAGATCATGCGCGAACCCTACTTCGTGCCCGAGTCGAAGTTGATCATGGACGTTTTCAAAGAGTTGAAGAGCAGCAAGCAGCACATCGCCGTCGTCGTCGACGAGCACGGCGGCACCGCTGGCCTAGTGACGATGGAAGACATCCTCGAAGAGATCGTCGGGGAAATCCAAGACGAGTACGACGTCGAAGAAGCCGAAATCCTCGAACTGGAACCGGGCATTTACGACGTCGCAGGCTCTTGCAACATCGACGAGTTCCTCGAGTTCTTCGAGCTCGACGCCGATGAGGTCGGAGAGAAGCCGGAAGAAGGCACTGACACCATCGCCGGCTGGATCGTCTCCCTCCTCGGCGAACTCCCCGAAGCCGGCAAGACCGTCCGTATCGGCCCGCTCAACGTCGAAGTTTCGGACGTGGAGCGGCAACGGATTCGCAGGGTGCGCGTCTCACGCATCCTCGATCACGGCGAAAGCGCGCAGGCCGAGTGAGGGTTAGCCGGCGGCAGTCGGCTGAGGACGCGGGTTCGCGGCGAGGGCGTTCGGCTGGCCGAAGACCTTGGTCAGCAGAGGCTTCCACAGCGTCACTTTGGCCTGGGGCACTTGCGTCGCCAGTTCCAAGTTAACGATGACTTGGTGGTTGGCGGCACGCTGGGCGGCGATCAATTGATACTCGCGGGGACAACGCAAAAGGACCTCATGAGTCAGATTGGCGCCTTCATACTTCACCAGGTAGAGCGGGTCAAGTCAAGATTAGAGAGGTAATTGACTGGGATTGCTGGCTAAATCAATAATTAGCTTAAAAATTCGACAGTTCCGCGGCCAATTTTTACGCGACCTCAGCCGCACGGCTCCGATAAGGTATTCACCGGGAGGAAGTAGCATGAGGCGAACGATCCAGCTGTTGGTTCCAGCGCTTTTTGTCCTTGGGTGCGGAGAGAAAAGTCAAAAAGACCGGAAGCCACCGGCGACCACCGAAAGCGGCAAGGCGCCAGCGGACAGTCCCGATCATCCTGCGGGCAATAACGACGCCGTTTGCAAATTTCCTAAGTTTGAAGCGCACAAAGACGGCTTTCCCCTGAGAACGGCCGATAATGGAAAGTGCGACAAGACCCTCGCCACGCAGTATGGCGGAGATTGTCAGAATTTCCATTGGCTCGGGTTGGCCTTCGACCCCTTCGTCTTGAAGGACAAGGACCGGTTTCGCATGTGGTTCACCGGCGGCGAGCGAGTCGGCGAGGCCGAGTGGCTAGCCGGTCCGGTCGCCGCCGAGAGTAGCGACGGCATCAGCTGGGACGACCCGAAAGACCTGGAGAAAGACACGGTCTTGGTGCTCCGGCCCGGAACGGCCGGGATCGACGAGCACGGCATCGAGACGGTTACCGTCGCGAAGCCCGATGAATCGTCAGCTCTGGTAATGCTTTATACGGGCGACAGAAGTCCTAAGCCGAATAGCGTTCACGTCATTGGCCGGGCCGACTCCGCTGACGGCAAGACCTGGGTAAAAACGCCGACGCCAATCCTGACGGCCACGCTACCGTGGGAGATGCCCATTCCGACCGGAGACGGCGGCATGGCCGGAGGCGTTCTCGAGCCGACCTTGATCGTTGAAAAAGACCGTTGGCGCCTTTGGTACACGGCTTTCGGCAGTCTGCCTGGTGAAACCCGATATGCTCGGATCGGGTTGGCCGAATCCAAGGACGGCATAACGTGGGAAAAGAAGTCCGACCCGGTATTCCTCGGTGGCGGCAAAAGCTTCGAGGTAAGCGGCGTCGGCCACACCCAGGTCACGGCTGAC
>JAYWBY010000681.1:0-3107 GCA_043781115.1 Pseudomonadota bacterium | reverse complement strand
GACACTGCAGTCCGCTCTCAAAGGTTACTTTCTCTCCGCGTCGTATCAGTGTGCCGTTCGCAGCGAGCCGCAATGACTCGCTGGTTCTTCGCCAACGGAAGGGGGATTTATGGTTTCGACTCTGAAAGTAGCCCTCGTGATGGTCACTGGCGTCTGGCTGACGGCCTGCGGCTCCAGCTTCGACAAGCTCGGCCCGCTGGAGCACAAGAAAGGGGCGCCTTCAGGGGCGGACGACGCCGTCCCCACGGCTGACGCCACCGTCGTCGACGATCAAGGAGTCGCTCGCTTAGAGGTTTTGGCTCCTGGAGAACTCGCTCGCAAAATCTACGACGCCTTCGGCGCCGAGATGACGCTCATAAAGCAGGGTGACAAGGACCTCAATTACCTGGACGCCAACGCCGCGAACTTCGTCGGTTCGATCAGCAACGACCCCAACAACAAGTACGCTTCGTCGTTCAGCATCGGCTACTTCTTGGCGCTGGCCGGCCTGTCTTCGGTCGTCGGCGACAACTACGCCGTCAAAGTCTATTCGGGCCGCGTTCTTCACGACTGTCGCAACGTCGACGGCGCCGTCTCGCTGCTTCTCGCGGCCGCGCCGACGATGACGGAAGCCGAAGCCGAGGCCGTCGCCCCGGACCTCGTGCAAGCCTGCGCCATGGACCCGGCCATGGCCGCCAAAGCCATCGTCCAAAGCTATTCTTTCGCGCTGAAAACGACGCTCTGAGTTTCAGCAACTTTCGTCTTGGAGGAATTACCATGACTACCAAGTTCAACCGCCGCAAACTCATCGGCAGCGCCACCGCCGCCGTGGCCGCCCAAGCCGGAGTCAGTCTTTTGACCTCGGCCTTTTTTCCGAAGAACGCCCTAACGGCCCGCCTGCGTCGCGCCGTGGCTCAAGGCGACGGCCGCGCACTCGCGGATGACGACGCCTTCAGCGTCGCCGCGCATCCGATTTTCATTTTCACGGTCCACGCGAAATGGGAAAGCGCCGGCTGGCTCAGCCGTCCGAACCCCCAAGCCGTCGGCATCACCGGCAACCCGCTCGCGGATTTGTCGAATGCTTTCCCAGGCCACGGTTTGACCAAGATGTTCGGGGACTACCTCAAACCGCTCGAGGGCAAGGTCGGCTTCGGCATCGTCCCTTGCACCACGACGACCGGCAACCACGTCTACGACGGTCTGCGCAGTACCATGGACAAGACTGGCTGCCTGCCCTCCTACGTCAACGAAAGTCAGGGCAGTTTGATGTCGATGCACTTCTCGAGCGTCGGTACGGCCGACGGCGCGACGGCTTGCTTCGGCAAGGGTGGAGCCCAACTGATCACTTACAATTCGCTGAATTCGGCGGTCGGCAGCGTGTTGAACGCGCTCGACCCGCTGCGCAACTTGGCGCCTGAAGCCCAACGAGTCTTGGGTCAACTCAATGACCGCGTCACGAAGGATCAACGCTTCCGCGCCGGCCTGGAGGATCTCGCCGGCCGCCTCGAGTCCGCTCGTCAACCGCTCAACGCGGCGATGACCCTCGCGGGGACGAAGCCGGCGGCGATGACGACCGCGACCCAAATGACGGCCGCGGCGCTAATGGCGAACAACCCGCTCATTCCGCAAATCGACGCGGCTGCCGCTTTGATCAAGCTCGGATTGATGAAGGCGGCGACGGTCAGCATCGCCAACAGCGACCCGAACGCCGGCGGCGACCACGCCAATCAAGGCGGCAATAACGTCGCTTTCGGAGGCCGGAGCCCAAACGAAGTAAAGTCGTGCGTGGCGCAAGCCCTGGCGCACCTCTTCGAGATCTTTCCCGGCGCCATCGCCTCGGTCGTTTCCGACGGCGGTCGCAATGCGAACGGCGGAGACAGCCAGAACTTCGAGGCGTTCCTGATTGGACCGCCCGACCTAGTGAAGACCGTCTTTCTCAACGCCAGTACGCGCGACGATTCGGGCCAATTTGGCAGCGGCCCAGGGGCGGTGACGCTGTCGACGGGCGCGAAAATGGCGCCCAACCAAGCCCATGTCATGAGCACCGTGGCGCGCGCCGCGGGGTTGAGCTTGGAAGATTCGCCTTACATTCCGGAGTTGCTGAAAGCCGGCTAATTTGAGGGTGGCGCGGCGCGAGGCAACCGATTTGCCAAGGCCGGGGAAGTCTGCGAAGATGCATAACAACCCATGACCACCATCGATCCAAAACTCCAATCGAAGTTCGTCCAAGCAGCCTTGGCGCTCGACGCCAGCTTTCAAGACTTCGCGCGCCTCGCAGCGGAGCTTGGCGCGGTGACGCTCGAGACTCCCGAAGGGGTGGAACTCGGACGCGTGCTCCTCGGCGAGCTGGAGTCTTGTCGCGAAGATTTCACGCCCGCCTCGCAGGCGCTCGGCGCGGCGTTGGAAGAAGCAAAGCAAGACGTCGCCAAAGCAGCGGTGCGCGTCGCTCTACACCAACAAGAAATCCGCAAACGCGGCCAGGTCGTCGAGCAGAACCTCTTGGCGAGTCACGTTCCGGGATTAAAGGCTAAGGAAGCCGCCCCGGATTTGGATCTCCCCGTCGTTGGCCTCGATTCGCTGCGTTCGCGCGAAGCCTCGGCAGGCGGGTTGCTCGTCGTTCAAGCCGACTTTGGCGCAACGTCTCATGCTTAGACATCGCCGCCCATTCTGTCGACGAATGCGCCATTTTTTTGATTAGTTATAGAGTGACCAAATCCGGGTCATAGGTGAAATCTATAACGCGTTCTCGCACGCCGTGAGAATGACTGGCGTTGCTTTGTCCGTGCCGGAATAACTGGCTGAACGGCAAGTTTTCAGGTGGCCTTCCGCATTCCTTGGTTGGGCGGCCAATCGTCAATTAACGCTGCGGAAAGTCGCAGCGCTCGAGGCGAATTCGCGGCGCTTTTTTTCCTCCGGAGGTTGGCACCGGACTTGCTCTTGTAGCCGCGTCGGCAAACACAGAGTAGCCGCTGAAACAGAGTCCAACCCACACACGGAGTTCTATATGAAACGCATCCTCCTCGCTCTCTCGACCATCGCCATGATCAGCGCCTGCGGCACCGCGAAAAACGATTCATCCGACGTCAAAGGCTTCCCGGGCTTCCATGTCCAAGTCCAACAACCCGACA
>JAYWBY010000680.1:0-3115 GCA_043781115.1 Pseudomonadota bacterium | reverse complement strand
CGATTTTGGCGTCGCGGAGATCCGGGGCCAGCTCTTCCGCGGCCTCGAAGTGCGTCGCGGCGTCCTTGATCCGGTCCATGTTGAGTAGAGCATGGCCGATGTCGCAAAGCCGCTCGGCGTCGTGCGGGTTGAACAGGTTGGCGGTCTCGAGCGTTTTGAGCGCATCGGCGAAGCGGCCGAGTTTCAGCTGGGCGCGGCCCATTAGGTGAATGCCGCGCAGATAGGGCGGCTTCGACTTTTCGATGCCCTCGAGGATCTTGAAGGCGTCTTCCCACTTGTTGAGCTGCATTAACGTTTCCGCCGCTTCGCACTTGATGCGGAGGTTAGTTGGATGCTTGACCAAGGTCTTTTGCAGGATTTTCAGTGCGTCCTTGAGGTTGCCCGCGGTGCGCGCTTCGTTCATGTCGGTCAAGGCTTTTTTGATTTCCGTCGGCAAGGTTTCGCCGAGGATCAAACTGGCGAGGCGACCGCCGAGGTTTTTCAGCGTCAAAGCTTCGGTGAAAATTTGGGACACTGAATACTCGGCGGCGGTGGCGATGAGCGCTTCGTCGATCGCCGAGGCAACGAGCATGATCGGCCTTAGGTGGCCAGCAAATTTGCGGCGGTTATAGGCCAATACCCGGACAACGTTTTCGGCCCCGAGCTCCCAATCCAGTATCAGCAAAGATTTGGTGAAGCGACCGAGGGCGTCAATGCAATCGTCGGCGCTCTTCGGGCTGAGGACGTTGCTCACGCCTTTGATTTTTAGATTGTCCGACGTCAATTTATACAGCTCGGTTCGCTCGGTATAGATGATGACGTCGGCGACGACGGATGAGCGCATCGGAACTTCTCCTCGAACGAGTCTGCTTTTCCATTTTATCATATTGATATCAAAGGGCAAAGGTGCTACGTCAGGATGCCTTGTTGACGCCCGCCGAGGCTAAGTCTAGGTGTAGGTGGCTGATTTTAACCTTCAATTCTACTTTAGAAATATTGTCTTACAGGGAGAGTGTGACGATGAAACTAGCGCCCAGCCTTCGGGGTCTGTGTTTGGCCGTTTTTGCCGCGACGACGCTTGTCGCCGGTCAAGCATCGGCCGTCGAGCTGACCTTTTGGGAACACGAGTTCGACGACGTCCAAAAGGCGTTGGATCATGTTCTCCAAGATTTCGAAAAGGCCAATCCGGGCGTAAAAGTCAAACGTTCCCACTACAAGACGGAAGACCTGCACACCCAATATCAGACCGCGGCGATGGGTGGCGGCGGCGGCGACTTGGTGTTGGCACCAAACGACTTCGGCGGCCCGTTCTCCGTCATGAACATCATTCAGCCGGTCGGCGCTTGGGGCAAGATGGACCGTTTCGATGACTCCGTCGTCAAGGCTGTGACCGACCCGAAGGGCACCGTTTGGGGCTTGCCGGTTTCGCGCGGCAACCACCTGATGCTGTTCGTGAACAAAAAGCTCGTGCCGAAGGCGCCTGAGACCATCGAAGAGCTGATCAAAATCGCGCGCGAACAATCGGACCCGAAAAAGGAACGCTATGGCTTCGCTTACAACCTCAACGAGCCCTTCTGGTTCGTGACCTTCCTCGGCGCCTACGGCGAATCGCCGTTGGTAAAGGCCGCGCCTACCCTGAACGGCAAAGGCATGGTCGACGCCCTGGCGCTCGTCCACGACATGAAATTCAAAGACAAGATCGTGCCCCCCGACTGCGACTACACGTGCGCCGAAACGCTCTTCGTCGACGGCAAGGTCGGCATGACCATCAACGGCGACTGGTCGGTGCAAAAATACCGCGACGCGCTGAAGGACAATCTGATCATTGCCCCTCTGCCGAAGCTGGCGGCGACCGGCAAATTCATGGCGCCCATGATCTCGGGCAAATACCTTTTCATCAACTCGAAGACCAAGGGCGAGAAGCTCGACCTTGCAAAGAAACTCGCCGAGTACTTCGTCTCGAAGCCGGTTCAAGAGCAACTGATCAAAGAGACCGGTCGCCTACCATCCTTGAAAGAGCTCGCGAACAGCCCGCTCATCTCGGCGGACCCGGTGCTGAAGGCCACCAATTTGGCCATGGCCAACGGCCAACCGATGCCCATGGACGTCGAAATGCGCGTCGTTTGGGACGCCATGCGTCCCCAGCTGCAAGCGGTCATGGCCAATAGGGCCGAGCCGCTCGCCGCCGCCGGTGTGATGCAGAAGGATGCTGAGACGAAGATCAAGGAAATGCGGTAAGCAGGGAACGGAACGTTGCAACCTCTGGCGGCGCTGGCGCAAGCTCTATTCTGGTTGATCGCGACTCTCGGCATCTTGGCGGTGGTGGAGCTGGCGCTTTATGTGCTGCTCTGCCGCTCCGAGTCCCTGATCTTTTGGCCGTCGACGCTGGCGATGGTCGCCGCGAGTGGCGGCGCCATCGGCTGCTTGCTGAAGGCTGAAGGGGAACCCTTTTCATGGACGGCCGCGGCGCTTGCCGCAGGGGCCGTCGTCCTGACGGCGCTCGGCGCCAAGTACGTCGTCCGCGGCCGCTGGCGCGTGCCGATCATGATGCTGGCCCCGGCCTTCATCGTCGTGACGCTGCTCGTCATATATCCGTTCTTCTTTGAGTTTCGTTTGGCGTTTGCCAACTTGAATCTCTACACGATCGGCAAGTGGCTTGCTGACGGCGAGCTCGGCTACGTCGGCTTCGACCAGTTCGTCAAAGTGTTCACGACGTCGCCGCTCCAAACCGCGACGTTTTGGCAGCTGTTCGGCCGGACGCTGATCTGGACCGGGATCAACCTCTTCTTCCACGTGACGATCGGCCTCGGGCTGGCCTTACTGCTCAACCGGCCGATGAAGGGCAAGGGAATCTACCGGACGCTCTTGATCTTGCCCTGGGCCGTGCCGCAAGTCGTCGCCGTGTTAGCTTGGCGCGGGGAGTTTCACCCGCAGTTCGGCTTCGTCAACCAGTTCCTCGGTCTTTTCGGCCTCGGCGACATCAACTGGTGGTCCGACCCCATTCCCGTCTTTCTCTCGTGCGTAATCGTCAACGTTTGGCTCGGGATTCCCTTCATGATGATCGTCTTTCTCGGCGGCCTTCAGGCAATTCCGCAGTCGTACTACGAGGCGGCCTGCATCGACGGCGCCTCGAAGA
>JAYWBY010000679.1:0-3125 GCA_043781115.1 Pseudomonadota bacterium | reverse complement strand
GACGGCTATGCAGTCGTTCCTGTTGCAGATCTTTGGCACCGAGGGCTATTTCCTTGGCAAGGACGTCAAAATCGCCAAAGGCTTGAGCGAAAGGATCTTCAAATTAGGCGCCGACGACTCGCAGTTTCTCGTCGTCCGCGTCGAGCCCGAAGGGGCGCCTTATCGCTTTGGCGTCGATCAGTTCCAAAGAGCCGGGGATGACTCGCTGGTGCGGGTGAACTCGGTCGATTTCACGCCGAACGCCGACGCCTCGGGGGCGAAGGTCCACTACGAAGCGGTGGTAACCAACTCCGACCTATCGGTTACCCACGTTCAGACGACTTACGACACCACCGACGTGTCGATCGCCGCAACGTTCGGCGACGTTCCGGTTAGTACCGGCGAAGCGGCGAAAACGGCGATGCGCCTCGACAATGATGCCGCGGCTTCGAGCATCAACGTCCTCGGTGCTTACTTGTGGCACCGCGAAAACGCCAGCTTATCGGCTCGTAGCCCGCGGTATGACACGACAGTAACGGGTGATGTCGAACTCTTCGGCATGCGAGCGCGGCAGACGGGCGCCAACGAGATGGCGCAAACCATCGCCTTCATCCCTGGGGAAGAAGGCAAGGCCGTGGGGTTCATGCCGACGGCAGCCGTCTTCAAGGCGAACGACTACCCGCGGCTGATGCGCCGTTTCCTGGTTAACCTGGTGCGGGACCCGGCTCTAAACCGCGACTGCGCGACTTTCGGCGACACGTTCCGCGACGCCTTCCAGAATATGACCGTGCCGGCGGGCGTGGCCAACGCGCCCGCGAACCTGTGCGCCACGGTGAAGACCGTTGCCGACGCGACCGTCGAGGATGTGATCGACGAGACCTGCAACGCCAACTTGGAAGTGCTCGTACCGGAGTTCAAAGCCGCCGGTGCGTCGACGATCGAAAACGTCAAAGTTTGCGCCAACCTCTTCGAGACGACGCTGCTCGCCAACCCGCAGTACTTCGCCGTCGCCGGCGGCAACCGCGTTTTGGTTCAAGCGCCTGCCAAGCCGACCGCGGAACAAGTCAAAGTGGCCGAGGAACTCGCCAAGGTACCGCCGCTCGACTTCTCAAGCTTGAGCGTCGAGAGTTGGCCGGCGGCGACCTCGAGGCCGAGCGGTGACTTCGGCGCGGCGGAGGCCCGTCCGGAATGAAACCAAGGTGGTCGATCTTGCAGCGCCTCGCCGGCTGGAAGCAAAGAGCTTCTAGCCTCGAAGGCCTGCTTTTGGCGGTCACTTTGCCTCTGACCTTGTTGCTCTGTCTTTCGGACGCCGGCAGTTACTTGAACAGTTACCTCTTTTTTCAACCGACGGTGCAATTTCGCGCCTACATGGGCTGGCAACCAGTGCTAGACCCAGCCGTCCGGCTCGTCTTGTTCGAGGATCGGTCGATCGAGCGGCTCGGACGCGAGCCGACGTTGGCCGAGTGGCAACAGGTCGCCAACGTGCTCTTTCACCAGGGGTACGAAAAGGTCTTCTATCTCGGCGTCGCCGCCGGCGACGATATCGAGGACGACGACATGGTGGAACCGGAAGGCGGCCGCTTGACCGTCGGCGCCGTCGTCGTCGAGGAGAAGAACAACAACAGGGCCCAGCCGTTCGCCAAGATGCCCGCTTCACTGTTTGTCGCTTATGACCAGGCGGGCGGAAGCGCCACGCCGTTTTCCGCGACGAAAGGCATTGCCCCGGATAAAGAAGTCTTGGCGCGGAGCAGCGCGCTAGGGAACCTCAACATTTTCTCGAACTACGAAATGCCGGCAGCCTACGACGTGGGCAGTGGCCGACTTTTGCCGAACATGGGACTCTTGGCGGTCGACGGCCTGCACTGGGACGGCGACAAATTGCGCAACGCCCACGGCCCAGTGCCACTCTCCGACGGCGGCACACTTTACATCGACTTCGTGGACCCGGTGAAGTCCTTGGCTTTCGCGTTGCCGGTGACCTCGTTCTTCGAGCAGGACATGAAGAGCGTGCGCACGAAGCCCACGCCGAAAATCCAAGAGAGGTTGAAGGGTGGCAAGATAGCCGTCCTCGTCCCGGACGCCTTTACCGGGTCGCGGTTTCTCGACGCGCCGAGCGGCAAAGTTTTGAGCTACTTCGCCGTCGTCTCGATGATCCAAGGGACGCTCCATGACCGCTTTCTGCATCGGCCCGCCGCCGACTGGTGCTACTTCCTCGTGGCGTTGCCCCTGCTCGTATTGCTGCTCCGGTCCAGGAATCCGCGTATCGCCTTGGTCGGTTCGATGGCCGCCGCTCTGCTGTGGATCGGCCTGTCCGGAACCCTCTTGCTCGTTGCCGACTGGATGTTGCCGTGCGCCCAAATCTCGCTGCTGATTTTCGGCGGTTTTTTGGTTCGGCTGGCGAATCACATGATGGCGACGTTGTCGGAGAAGATGGCCCTGAACAAAGAAATGGAAATGGGGCGCCTCGTCCAGCAAGTCTTGCTGCCGAAAGTCAAAGCCGGATCCTTCGCCGGTTACGAGTACAAAGTCGTTTTCAAACCCTACTGGCCCATGGCTGGTGATTGGTTCCAGATCTTCGACTCGACCTCCGAGCAAGGCGGCTCGATAGTCGTGATCGGAGATAGCGTCGGCAAAGGCCCGGGCGCGGCGCTGAATACCGCCGTGATCGCCGCCGTTTGGAACAATTTTAAGGACCAGTGGCAGAAGGGCGGCTGCGAGATCAAGCAGCTGATCCATTCGCTCGAGCGCACCATCTATTCGACGTTCTCCGGACAGCAGTGCACGACGATCTCTGTGGCGCATTTGGCGCCGACGGCCGTACGCTTGACGGCGCTCGCGGCGCCGCACTGGTTGCACGTTTTGGCGGACGGCACGGTGAAGAGTTTGCGCTCGCCGGCTGCGAATCCGATGGGCCTCTTTGATCCGGACGCGGAACCTCCTACAGAGGTGACCTTCAAGGACGTCGAACTAAAGGACGGCGAAGTCCTGCTGGCTATGACCGACGGCGTCATGGAAGGAAGCAGCTCGCTGCACCGCTTCCGTCGAGCGCTTAAAGAAGCGAATTTGGACCTGAAGAGTCCCGAGGCTTTCGAACGCCTGGAGCAGATGGCGATCGAAAGCGGCAAAAATGAGGTTTTGCCCGACGA
>JAYWBY010000678.1:0-3135 GCA_043781115.1 Pseudomonadota bacterium | reverse complement strand
CCGGCCTTGTCGAGGTCGATGTTGAATTCGTGCGCGTTGGCGCGCAGGTCCATGCGGTAATTGGTGGTCGCGATGATCGTCTTGCCTTGGTTGTAGCGACCACAGACCAGCTGGTCGAGGACTGTCAACTCGAAGTCGTTGTTCCTGCCCTTGCCGAGCTCGTCGATGAACAAAACGTCGACGTTGATCAAGGGTATGAGCTGGGTCGAATCGGACTTACCGTCTGAAAAGCCGGCCTTCAGCTCGTTGATGAGCTGGAAGAAGTCGGTGAAGCGCACGCTCATGCCGCGCTCAGCGAACTCCTTCGCCAGGGCCGCGAGCATGTAGGTCTTGCCGACGCCGACAGGGCCTTCGATGATCATGCCGGTGCCTTTGATCGGCTTGAAACGGGTCTTCCAGCGGCCGATATCGGCCAGCACGGCTTGGGCGTTGCCTGTGAAGTTCGTGAATTTCGCCAGCTGCGCGTCCGCATAACGGGCCGGGATCAGGCCGCTGTTGATCAAGTTGGCGACAGTATTGGGCGGCGGCAGGAGGCAGGGCTTCGAGTCGTTGCCCGAAACCTGGCGCGCGCGGCCAAAACACGATGGGCATTCCTGCACGCAAGCGCACAGTTCGGCATGGGCAAAGGCGCCTTTGGTGCCGATTTGGTAGCCCTTGCCTTGGCAACAAGGAAGCGACTTTTTCAAATTGCACGGCAGCGTGGGAGCGGTGTCGCCGCCCTTCGCGCCTTCCAGCCAAGGACGGCCGAGAGCCACGAGTCGCTTCGTTTTGTCCGTCGAAGCCATGCGAAAACCTCTCTCGATGCGTGCTGCGGGAAAGTCTGATTGATACGTTTAACGCAAAGGCCGCGACGCCAGCCACTTATAAATTAACCTCCGGACTTCGCTACAGAAAGAGGGTCAGAGGAGACCATAAGAAAGTTCTCATTGACCAGTTGGCCAGTTTCTGTTTGACTGCGCCGCCGGACGAACCCGGGGCGACGGCCTGATGGAGGATAAAATGCAAAGACTTATCAGTATCTTAGCGCTTCTTTGCAGCTTCGCCGCTCCGGCCTTCGCCCAGGACGAATGGCCGTGGCTCTTCGAGAGAAAAATCCTCGGCACGAACGACCTCGAACCGGTCGAAGCGACGATAGGGACGTCCGCCTACGACTTTGCCCGCGGCGTCGCACGCGTCGAAGTGGTCGCCGACAACTACCCGTTCTGCACCGCGTCGCGCGTTGGCGAGAACCTCTTTCTGACCAACAGCCATTGCGATCACCCGTGCGAAACGATGCAATTCCGTCTCGGCTATGAAGAACACGTCGAAGAGGGCGCCCAGCAGGTCTTTCACTGCAAGGCGCTGGTCCATAAAAATGAAACGCTCGACTACGCCTTGTTCGAGGTCGAGCCCCTCGCCGCTCAGCCGGAAGTCCACTACCCCATTCTGGCGCTCTTCACCGGCGAACTCCACGCCGGGCAGTTAGCTTTGGTGCCTAGCCATCCGAGCGGGCTATTCAAGAAGGTCGACCGCAGCGCCAACTGCATCTTGTCCGACGTCGCGGTATTCCACACGGAATCCGGCCGCGACACGATCAAGCACATGTGCGACACCGAGGGCGGCTCAAGCGGCGCCCCCGTAATCGACCGCGCGACGGGCCAAATCCTCGCCCTCCATTGGGGCGGCAAGGACCAAGAGTACAACATGGCGATCCCGATGAACCTCGTCGTCGCCGACATCCAGGCCAACGCCCCGGCCGAGACCTTCGCCGGCTTGACGATTGTGCCGGGCGTGACGCCGCCGAAGGTTGCGCCGGCCACGATCGTCGCGCCGCCGGTCGCCGACTAGCTCACTTAGGCTTTTCGGCCTTGTCGCTCGCCTTGTCGAGAAGCGCGAGGCGCTTCTTCATCTTTTCGTTTTCGTCCTTCAGGTGCGCGAACTCGACGTTGGTGCGCCTCAGGCTGGAAGACAGGTCCTTGACCAAAACGGCGAACCACGGTGGCACCGTCTTCAGGAGCTTTTCGCGCTGCGCCTGGTTGACGACGACCATTTTGACTTCCGTCAACGCTTTCGCCGTGGCGCTGCGCGGGTCATTCTCGAGAAACGACATCGTCCCGAGCACCGACTTGTCGGAGAGCACGGCGATCACCGCCGTCGCGCCCGCATCGTCGCGCACCGACAGCTCGACCTTGCCGCTCTTTATGAAATAGAGTTCGCCGCCCTTTTCGCCTTGGCGAAAAAGCGTCTGCCCTTGCCCGATGGTGACTTCAGTCGGTTCGCTCATATGGCCTCATTGTGCAAGAGCAGGTATCATAAGCAAAAGTTCCGCCCAAGGGAACCGTCGGAGACCAATCTTACGATGCTCACAGTCGGCGGCAAGCTCAAGATACCCATGGCGGAGTTCGACCTCCACTTCGCCCGGAGCAGCGGCCCCGGGGGCCAGAACGTCAACAAGGTGAACAGCAAGGTCGTGCTCTACTGGACGATTTCGACGTCGCCGAGCATCTCCGGGCCGGTCCGCCAGCGCTTTCTCGAGAAGTTCAAGCATCGGATTACCAACGAGGGCATCCTCGTCCTCGGTAGCGACAAGTTCCGGGACCAGCGCCGCAACATCGACGACGTCCTCGAGAAGCTTACCGCAATGCTGGAAGAAGTGCTGACGCCGCCAAAGCCGCGGCGGGCCACGAAGCCAGGGCGGGGCGCCATCGAGCGGCGCCTCGGCGACAAACGCGCTAAATCCTCAAAAAAGCAGAACCGCCGCCAGAATTCGGACGATTGACCGATGGCCGAGAAGTGCCTGCTCTTCACTTATGGGCTGCTGATGCCAGGGCGCTCGCCTCCGAAGTCCTGCTCCGAGCACTGGCCGGATAGGGTCAAGGGTCAGCTCTATGACTTGGGTCAATTCCCCGGGGCGACCGGTTTGGGCCAAGGCGATGGCTGGGTGGAAGGCGCGACGCTCGAGCTAGACGCCGACGAACTACCCACCCTCGACGATTTCGAAGACACCGACTCCGGCGAATTTCGCCGCGTCCTGGTGACGACCGAGGCCGGCTACACCGCTTGGGCTTACGAGTACCAACTAAAAATCCCCGACGGCCTGCCCCCCCGCTCCCGCTGGCGCTAAGTTTCTAATTCAGGTAATTCGGGTAATTCGGG
>JAYWBY010000677.1:0-8708 GCA_043781115.1 Pseudomonadota bacterium | reverse complement strand
TTTTCTTCGGCGCGGGCGTGGCCGTTTTCTTGGCCGGGGCTTTCGCGGTCATGTGGGCGCAGCACTGCTTTTCCCAGCCGCGAGCGACGGCCGCTTTGTAGCTGGAGGGGAAGCCCATTTTCCACTGATCAGCGTGCTCGAAACGCTTCGCGGCTTTCATGCAAGCCTCGAGCGTCCAGCGGCTGGTCTTCGCGTCGGCGCGCTTCATCTCCGCCGGCGTCGCGTCGCCGCCACCTTTCGGGGCTGCGGGTTTCTTTTCCTTCTTTTCCGTCTTTTTTTCCGCTGCTTGTTCGGCCATTGCACGCACTCCTTTGCATGGGCGCTAGATGCGCCTCTACCAAAGCTATCGTGCGAAACGGTCGCCGACTTGAATCGCGGCGCGCGGCGAAAATAGTCAGCCGCGCGATACTGCAGATGCTTTCGCTGAAATTTCCGTTTTAGCCAAGAATCTCGGAAGGCCGACCGATGGAGAGGACCCAGAGCTGGTGGACCGCCCTGGTCACGGCAATGTGCAGAGCGCGGCGTGCCACCGGCGTGTCGGGATACGAAGCAACGTTGGCGTCCGGAATGATGACGTAGTCGAACTCCAGGCCTTTGATTTGGGCGACGTCGGTGACGTCGACGCCCGGCTTGAAGGTGAATTCTCCGTCGACGACCAAGCGCACGTCGGTCGTGTTGCGCAGCGACATGTAGAAGCTCAGAGCGTTCTCTTCGTTCTCGCAGATGATCGCGACCGACGCCAAACGTTCCTTGGCCATCAATTGGCTGAGAGCTTCCGACATGGCGACGACGGCCAAGCCCTCGTTCGGGAAGGTCGAGAAAATGACTTCCTTGCCTTCTTTGATCGACTTCGGCAGGGACGCCGGAGCCATCGGGCCGAGCACCTTGTGGCCGAACTCGGCGACCGGGCGGGGGCACCGGTAGTTGGTGCTGAGGCGGGCCTCTTCCACGGCCTTGACTTCCAGCTGTTCCAGGACGTCGTCCCAGCCGCGGAAGAGGACGGTAGGGTCGGACTGCTGCGCCTGGTCGCCGGCGATAGTCACGGTCGAGTCGCTTGCGAGACTTTGACCGAGAACGCGCAGCTCCATCGGCGCGAAATCCTGCGCCTCGTCGATGACCAAGTGCTTGTATTCGGTAAGGGACTTGGTCTTCCGGCCGACGTGGCCGTTCAACTCCAGCATCAGGTAGAGAAGGATCGTATAGTCTTCGAGGTCCATCGTGCCGGCGTAGTCGTCTTCTTCCAATTCGGCGCCGTCGACGGAACGCGCTTCGCGAATGTCCTCTTGGTCGACGCCACCGTGCGCTTCCTCGAACTGGCGGCGGGTATGTTTCGCCAGGTCCTCGGCCATGCGTTTGGTGATCTGGCCGGCGGAGTTTCGAATCAGGACGGCGTGGAGATCGTCGTTCGTGTAGAGCTCGGAGCGGGCGCCTTCGACGTCGAGGAGCTTGGGCCTCTGCTCTTCGAAGAAGTGCTTCAGCGTGTCACGCCGCCACGCCTGCGTCTGGTCGGGGGCCGAGGCGAGGAGCGTCTCGAGCTTTTGCTCGAGGGCGTCGAGCCGGCCGACGAGCGGGATCCCCGTATCGGCGCGGAACTTCGCCGCCAAATCGTCTTGCCAGCCGGAGAGCACGAACTGGAGCGCGGCGCCGACGCGGTCCTCCAGGATCGAGACGTAGTGTTTGACGACGCCGAACATCGCCGGGTGCCGCTTCATCGTGATGACTTGGGGCGGCGTGCCGTCATAGAGCCGCTTCGGCAGGCCTTTTAAGATATGCCGGCCCTGGTCGGTCACCCAATCGTCGTAAGTTTCGACGCTGACGTCGCCAAGCTGCAGGCCCTCGATCAAGCGCTGCATCAGGCGGACGAGGCCCTGTTCTGGCACGACGACCTTCATCGCGCGCGGCTGATAGAACCGCGGACGTTGATAAGCGAGCAGCGCCATCCGATGGATCGCGACGGTCGTCTTGCCGCTGCCGGCGCCACCGAGGATGAGCAAGGCACCTTCGTCCTCGCGATTCAGGATCTCGAACTGTTCGGGGTCGAGCAGCGCCGACACGTCGGGAAGTTTGCGGCTCGACGCGCCCTGGCCGAACTGGTTGACGTTGACGGCTTTGCCGGCGCCGCCGACGAGCTCCGGAACGCCGTCGCCCTTGAAGCGGCGCCAGGCGCCGCCGCGCGCCTTTACCAAATTGTAGTCAGGTCCGGCGATGCCCGTCAGCTCGCCGACGTCGAAGGTGATGACGCGACGCACGAGCACGGTACCTTGGGCGATCCGCCCCGGGAGCTCCATCTCGAATTCGTCGCCTTCGCGGTAGTTGAAGAAGACCTTGGCCAAGGCGGCGTGTCGCCAGTCGATGATCGTCACGCCCTTCTTGGTGTCGATGTAGGTCTGGTAGCCGATCAGGATGTCCCGAGACTTGCCGTCCTCTTCCAACCGGACGCGCGCGAAGTAAGGCGCTCGCATGTCGGGAAGCTTGGTGTTGAAGTTCCGCGCCGCGAGGCTGTGCTGGGTATAGAGCGACTGGAAGAGCGCCGGCAAGTCGCGTTCGCTGGCGGTGATCGCCTCGTCACGGATCTCGATGAGCCGCGCCTTGATGGCGTTGCTCATGTCGGGGGACTTGGCTAACGCCTCGTCACGGACCGCCAGCTTGACCTTCTCGTGCATCGCCGTTTCTTCGGCGATGAGCGCTTGGTCCTCGGGGCTCAAAAGATCGGGGGATTCCTGGTCCATAGGGGAACCAGGATAGCATAGATGCTCCCCCTGGCATCAAGCCGAAGGACTCGATGGCACCGCTGGCGTAGGTGCCGCGAGCGGGGCATTCAGGCCCGTGACTTCCAGACCCAAGGCGACCCGGAGCACTTCCGCGGCCGTCTCGACGAACTCGAAGCGAAGTTTGGACTTGATCTCTTCCGGAACATCGCGCAGGTCCTTTTGGTTGCGCTTCGGCAGCATGATCGTCTCGATCCCCGCCCGGTGCGCCGCCATGACCTTTTCCTTGATGCCGCCAACCGGCATCACGGCGCCTCGGAGCGTTATCTCGCCCGTCATCGCCAAAACCGGGCTGACCCGGCGACCGGTGAAGAGCGACGCCAAGGTAGTCAGCATCGCCACGCCCGCCGACGGCCCGTCTTTCGGGATCGCCCCGGCCGGGACGTGCACGTGTATATCCTTCTTGTCGTACTCGAACCCTGGCACGTATGCCGGCAGATTCGACCGCACGAGGCTCATTGCGATCTGCACCGACTCCTTCATGACGTCGCCAAGCTGACCGGTGAGGGTCAACTTGCCGCTACCAGGCATCAAGCTTGCCTCGATGAACAAGATCTCACCGCCTTGCGGCGTCCAAGCAAGGCCCGTGACCACGCCTGGCGGCACGACCAACTCGGCCACTTCGTGGACGTAGCGCTCCGGTCCGATCAAATCGTCCAGGTCCTTCAGCTCGACCAGGAGGGGCTGACCCTCCGCATCGATGACCTTCTCGGTCATGCCGCGGATGATCTCCGATATCTTCCTTTCAAGGTCTCTTACCCCGGCTTCCCGGGTGTGGTGAGTGATCACTCGCATCAAGGCGTCGTCGGCTAGCTTCAGCTGCTCGACCTTGACCCCGTGCTCGGTCAATTGCTTCGGAATCAAATGATTCTTGGCGATGTGAAGCTTCTCGGACGTCGTGTAACCGGAGAGATCGATGATCTCCATGCGGTCGAGGAGCGGTCCAGGGATCGATTCGAGCGAGTTCGCCGTGGCGATGAAGAAGACCTTCGACAGGTCGAACGGCACGTCGAGGTAGTGGTCATTGAAGTTCGAGTTCTGCTCCGGGTCCAAAACCTCGAGCAAAGCCCCCGCCGGGTCGCCGCTATAGCCGCGCCCCATCTTGTCGATCTCGTCGAGCATGAACACCGGGTTGTTGACGCCAGCGCGCTTCAGCCCTTGGATGATGCGTCCCGGCATGGCGCCGATGTAAGTCCGGCGGTGGCCCCGGATCTCGGAGTCGTCCCGGACACCACCCAAGCTGACGCGGGCGAACTTCCGGTCCAAGGCCTTGGCGATGCTTTGGCCGAGGCTGGTCTTGCCGACGCCCGGGGGTCCGACGAAGAGCAGGATCGAACCGCGCTTGTTCTCTTTCAGCTTCATCACGGCCAAATGCTGGATGATGCGTTTTTTGATCTTGTCCAAGCCGTAGTGGTCGTGGTCCAAGCTCTGCCGAGCTTGCTCGAGGTTCAAGTTGTCTTTGGTCGACTTGGCCCAGGGCATCGCGCAGAGAAGGTCCAGGTAGTTCCGAATGACGTGCGATTCGGGCGACGAGTTGCCGAGACTTTCCAGCCGGCGCGCCTCCTCCAATGCCACCTTCTTGACGTCTTCGGGCATGTTGGCCGCGGCGATCTTGTCGGCATAGTCATCGCTGGCCTTGCCGACGTCTTCGTCGCCGAGCTCCTCCCGGATCGCCTTCACCTGCTCACGCAAGAGGGCATCACGCTGCATCTTGCCGATCTTGGTCGACAACTTGTCGCGAATCTCCGTCTGGAGCTTCAACGTCTCCTTTTGGAGTTGCATGAACTCGAGGAGCTTCAGCGACCGTTGGCGCAGCGACACGAGCTCGAGTAGCTCCTGCTTCGACGCGAGCGAAACGTCGATGTACTCGGCGCAAAGGTGGGTCAGCAGCGTGGCGTCGTCGATGCCGTCCACGAGCTCTTCCACCCGGCGCGTGTCGCCCGGGATCATCGCCAAGATTTCCTTCGCCAGCGTCTTGACGCTGCCGACGAGAGCTTCGATGGTTTTGTCGTCGGCGTCCTTGACGTCTGGGAGAAGGTCGGTTGACGCCACGATGGCGCCGCCTTCTTCGCCGACTTTAGAGAGATGGACGCGCGACACGCCGCGCAGAAGAACCTGGTAGCCGTGCTCGGCGGTGCCGCGAACTTTTTCGATCTTGCACAAGGTCCCGACGGCGTAGAGGTCACGAGGTAGAGCGTCGCCGTCGCTTTCGTTCTTTTGGGCGACGGCGATGATGAACCCCTCTCCTTGCCTGGCGGCTTCGACGGCGGCAACGCTCTTCGGTCGCCCCACGTTCAGCGGCAGCGACGTGCCGGGAAACAGCACGACGTTGCGGGCGGCGAGAACCGGATAGCGTTTGCCCTCGAGGTTTTCCATGAGAAGTTCCTTATGTGAGCGCCTAAAACAGAAATTGAGGCGACCTACTTAAAATGGGGCCGAATCGTGCCCTGTCAAGGCCGGCCGGGATGACGCTAACTGGTTATAGATCTTGGTCATTGAGAGAAGATTAAATGATCGCAAAAAAGCCGAACGCAGCAGAATCGGCCGGCCTTGATCATCTTGTTGGTATTTTGGCCGATAGGTGCTGGAGGAGGCTCCATGACCGACGCCAACCAAAAAATCGTTTCGACGTCCTTCGCGGAAGCGGTGGGCCATCAGGTCGAAGAGCTGTCGATCTTTCAGAAGCTGGCGCCAAAGTGGCTGACCAACTTGCCGTCGAGCGTCAAGGAGAGCGAAGCGAAACTCTACCGTACCCGTTTGGCCGTGCCGGTGATGGGCGGGCTTTGCCACGTGGCCTTGGCTTTGGTCTATTTTTTCATCGACGTGCCGAGCATGTGCGTCATCAACGTCATATCCATCGGCATCTTCCTGATCGCCGTCCTTTTGGTGCGCATGGGCCGACACTACGCCGGCACGATCGTATCGATCATCGAAGCCGGCGTGCACGTGCCGGTTGCGACGATCCTCTTGGGGACGGGCGCCGGCTATTTGACGTTCACATACGTCATCGCCATGTGCGCGTCGCTGACGTTCCCGACTTACCAGCGCAAAGAGCGGATCCTGACCCTGGCTTACTCGTTCTTGGCGTCGTCTGCCGTCGTTTATTACATGTATGGCAGGACGCCGACCATCGTCCTCGACACCTACAAGCTAAACGTCATTTTTTGCATCATCGCGACCAGCGTCTTCTGCTCGCTGGTCGGCTTTGCCTACCATTTCGTCAAAAATTCGGACGCGGCGGAACGCCGGGTCGCTCAAGAGCTCAAGCGCTCCGAGTCCTTGCTCCTGAACATCTTGCCGGCCGCAATCGCCGAGCGGCTCAAGGCCAACCCCGGCACGATCGCCGAAAGTTTCGAACAGGTCACTGTGCTCTTCGCCGACATCGTCGGTTTCACCAAACTCTCGGCCGTGGCGCCGGGGGCCGAAATCGTCGACATGCTGAACGAAGTGTTTTCCGCTTTCGATCGTATCGCCGCGCGCCACAACCTCGAGAAGATCAAGACGATCGGCGACGCTTACATGGTCGTCGGCGGCCTCCCGACGCCCCGCCAAGACCACGCCGAAGCCGTCGTAATGATGGCTTTGGAGATGATCGAGGCGATCAAGACGTGCAAAGCGCAGGCGCGCTCCAAGATCGCCATTCGCATCGGCGTACATTCCGGACCAGTCGTCGCCGGCGTCATCGGCGAGAAGAAGTTCGCCTACGACCTTTGGGGCGACACGGTCAACACCGCCAGCCGCATGGAATCCCATGGCGTTCCGGGCAAAGTTCAGATCTCGAGCCAGACCGCCGACCTGATCCGCGACTCCTTTAAACTCGAGAGCCGCGGCAAAATCGAAGTCAAAGGCAAGGGCGAGATCACCACGTTCTTCGTCGACAGTGCCTATCCCGCCGCCTTTCCGGTGACCCCGGCCGATCAGGCAGCATGAGAATGCCGACTAGACGTTAGGCACGAGAACGCTTGCGGCGCGCCTTGTCGTTCTTCGGATTGATCTTCACGGCAAGGTCCAAATGCTCCCTGCACTTGGTCCCATCGCCGTGGCGCTCGTAGGAAATGGCCAAGTTGTAGTGAATTACGGACTTCAGTTCGTTGCTCCGCGCCGCCAGCAAGGCTGCTCTGTATAGGGCGATGCCTTGGTCTTGGTTGCCGTTCTTGGTGGCGATCACGGCCGCATTGTTGAAGAGGCCGACCGCTTCGTCTTCGCTGACGCTCTGGCGAAACAGTTCGACTGCCGCGTTGATGTCGCCCTCGCGCAGTTTCGCCATGGCTAAGCCCTTTTTGGCCTCCTTCGCTTCCGGGTCGGACAAAAGCGCCTCGCCATACGCCTTCGCGGCGCCCGTCGAATCGCCCTTCTGAAGGAACGCCTCGCCAAGCAGCAGCAAGCGCTCTCCGTCGAGGGGGCTCAGGAGATCGGCAGCTTTCAACACAGCAATGGCCTCGTCTATCTGGCCTGACGCCAAGATGACCCGGCCGAGCAAATTCATGGCGCGAACGTTCGCCGGATTTTCTTCGATCAACTTTTCAGCGATTTGACGAGCTTCCGGCAGGCGACCGCTACGGGCCATCAGGTTGCCGAATTCCGACGTAACTCCGGGGTCGTTCGGATAGGCCGCATGGGCGCGCTTTATCGCCTGATCGACCTCGTATTGATTGTATTCGCCGCCGCCACGGAATTTGCGCGCCAGAATGTGCAGCTCGGTCAAGTTACGAGTCAAGGTGTGCGCCATTTTTATTTCCGTCGCAAGGTGCAGGAGCGTCGCCGCGTGACAGACGACACGCGTTATCCCGCAGTCGGACACCAGGGCCAAGAGTTGCGGCGTCAGCACCTCCGCATAGACGATCCGGCAAATCCCCACGAGATCGGTCGCGCAGGTGATCTGCCGCTGAAATTTGATGCTCTGCGAGGGGTCGATGCCGCCCCAGTTATGCACGACCACCCCTGGCCGCTCGGTCGCTAGGCGGTCGGCCGCCGTTTTCAGGTCATCGACGAAATCCGACTGATAACCGTCACTACGGAGGAGCTTCGATATCGAAGTTCGCTTACCTGTCTGTAATGCGACAAAAACGACTAGAGTTTGGTTGATTTCACTTGTCATGTTCCTTTCGTCGGTCGGCCCGCCCGGAACCTTAATAAGGCAAGCGGGAAGCGGAGGCGACTAGGCAGCGAATAGACAGGGTGTTTCACCCGCTACTAGCAAGTCGCCAAATTCCGTCGCTGGCGAAAAAAAGGCCAGCCGCCTTTCCACTTACCCCGGCGGATCACGCAACATGAGCGCGATGCCGGCGACGCTGGTGGCGACTAGCGCCGCCGCGAAGTAAGTCTCCCATGACGACACTGCCAACCAGAGCATGTGGACCTCTTCCATTCAGCGTCCGTTTACAACGGTCCACTGGTAACGCGCGAAATCCCACCCAACCGGCGCATTGAATCTTGTAAGTATTCGTAATTTAAATTAACTATTTACAATGAACAAAGCCTACGAAGCGGCGCTCTACGGCGGCGAAAAACTCAAAGAGACGTACAAGCGCTACGAGCGCTTCTTGCCGGCGGCGACGTTCTTCGCCGGGACGCTCTTCGACATCGTCACCTTAGGGCGCATCGACCAGTTGTCGAACCTCCTGCAGCTCGGCCTCTACATCTTCATCGTCATGACGTTCCTGGCGCTCGAAATCATCGACACGCACCAGCCGATCAAAGTGCCGCCGAAGCTGGAGAAGGCGTGGAAGTTCCGCGAGGAGGTGACGCACTTCTTCCTCGGCAGCCTGCTCAGCGCCTTCACGCTCTTTTATTTCAAGAGCTCGTCGCTCGTCGGCTCGCTGGTGTTTTTTATCGTCATCGCCGGACTGCTCGTCGGCAACGAATTCTCCCAGCTCCGGCGCATGGGCCTCGTGGTCCGCACCGTCTTGGTGGCGGTCTGCGCGACCTCTTACCTGTTCT
>JAYWBY010000676.1:0-8714 GCA_043781115.1 Pseudomonadota bacterium | reverse complement strand
CGTCGCGTTTGTTCGCCGCTTCGTCGTGGTTGGTCGGGTACATGATGCGCGCCGCCTCGTTCCAGTCGAACGGGTTGCGCAGCGCTCCTCGCAGGCTTTCCATGTTGATGTCTTGGGTCTGCTTCAACATGTTGTCTTTGAGGAAGTCGAAGTAGTCCGAGTGCGTCCGGAAGCTAATGCCGAAGCCGCCGTGGTCCATGCGCTGGAGGACTTGGCTGAAGCCGAAGAACATCTCGGCGATCAGCACCGACTCCGGCCGGTAGGCCCGGATCTCGCCCATCAGCTGCTTCAAGAACTCGGGGCCGCCGCCGCCCGGGCCTTCGTAGAGGCGGATGCCGTCCAGGTTGTCGAAACGGATGCCGCTGATGCCGTAGCGGCACACCATCGTCATGGTGCCGTCGGTCAGGAACTTCCGGATGAACGGATTGGCGTAGTCGTAACGGTTGGTGCCGAACGGGCTCTTGACGTCGCCATAAAGCGCCTTGCCATCGGCCTTCTTCCACTTGTGAAGCCCGATGGCGCCCAAGGCGCGCAGGCCGTCGTTCGCTTGGAACGGGTAGTGGCCGACGACGGCGTCCATGATGACCGCGATCCCGGCTTTGTTGAAGGCGTCGAGCATGGCGGCGAACTCGTCGGGGTTGCCGTAGCGAGAGTCCGGACCGAAGAGGCCGAAAACTTGGTAGCGGAAGTGCCAATGGTCGCCGTCGACGCTGGTGTTGAAGGGCAAGAATTCAATGGCGTTGTAACCGGCCGACTTCAACTCCGCGATGACGCCTGATTCCGCGACGAATTTGTAAGTGTCATGCAGCTTCGGGGGGCCGCTCTTGAATTTGCGCACCAGCTCGAGCATCTCGGATTCGGCGACGATCACGGCCTTTTGGCGTAGATCCACCGAGCTGGTCGACATGTGGTAGGCACCCGGGCGGTCGAAGTCCCAGAAGATGCTGTTAAGGAACAGCGGGTTGTTCGGCAGGCCGTTTTCTTCGAGGAAAGACGGCGTCGTGAACTGCGTCGCTGCGGGATCGATGAGCTGCTCGCCGTTGACCAAGAGACGGTACTGCATCTTGTGCGTAAGCCCGCGCACTTTACCTTCGAAGTACGGTGACCCGTTGACGGCGTGGAGCTTGTCCTCGTCGGTCTTGGCGTCGCCCCATTTGTTGAAGTCGCCGATAACGTAGATCTGGTTGCCGGGGTTGTCCGACAGTACTCGGATCTTGCCTTCCGTCGCTTTGCCAGAGGCGTCGCGCTTCGTGACGAAGATGCCTTGGTCGTTGGTGTAGTTGCGGCACTCTTTGGTCGCCGAGAGCCCGCGGATCCGGCTCTGCTCATACTCGCCAAGCGGGTTGCCGCCATTGTCCGCCAAGACCGACGACCCGGCGCCGGAATCTGGCGTTTTACACATCGTCAAAAGTCCCGCGACCCCGACCACTGCCAACACCAACGCTCTACGCTTTGCCGACGTTGCCATCCCGAACTCCTGATATTGTGGGCTCTTCGAGACGTATCGGCGCTTTTTCCTGTCGAGTTAGGGGACGCTGCCAAATCCTTGCGCGTTTTCCGGGCCTGCAACTTCGGTCAATTGGTAGAAGTTTCAAATAATTGCCGAATCCCCAAAGGAGGTGCGGAACTTGCAGACTTGGTCGTTATGAGTCACCGCGCCTTGAAATTCCTGCTAACCGCAGCGGCCCTCGCCTCGCTCTGCCCGACCCTGGTCGGCTGCGGTGCCCAGTCGAGCCCCTACAGCTTGACCGAGTCGCGGGCCAACCCCGTCAACGCCGCGCTCGAACCGTATCTGCAAGAGTTCCTGGCGCTCTTCAACCAAAAGGCCAACCTCGTGCCGTTGACCCTCGGTCCGCTCGAGAAGGGCGTCGCCGGCAAGTGCTTCATCCCCGGAGGCAAGTCGGAAGGCGATCAGATCGCCGACTCCGTGTTCGGCGCGAGCGCCCAAAAGACCCGCCGCATCGTCATCAGCATGCAGTTCTTCGAGAAGAACAAGGATAACCACGAGACGATCCAAAACGTCGTCTTCCACGAGCTCGGCCACTGCATCTTGAACCGTGGCCACACCAAACTCAAAATGCCGTCGGACTTCGGCCAAATCCCGAGTTCGATCATGTACCCCGTCGAGTTCGGCGATCAGCCGTACTACCAGGCCTACTACGACCACTACGTGCAGGAACTCTTCACGATGAAGGCCGGGTCGAAAGCCACCGACTCCGAGTCGAGCTTAGCGTCGAGCGACGACGTTGCACGGGACGAGGAAGAGCGCTGAACGCGGCCCGATCTCGAGGCCGCCGCGGCTGGGCGTTCCCCAGTGCGTGATCCACTTTTGGCCGTCGTTGCCAAAGCCGATGTCGACCGTGAAGTTGCTCTCTAAGTCTTTGTAGCAGCCAGGATTCATTCCCGGCATGCGCGCCGACGCCGGGTTGATCCAGTTGGACGACGTGTTGAGGATCATGACGCCGGAGCCTTGGCGTTCGAGCACCATCAGAGTCTTAGGGTCACAGCCTTGGTC
Source organism: Pseudomonadota bacterium (assembly GCA_043781115.1). GTDB lineage: Bacteria > Bdellovibrionota_B > Oligoflexia > Oligoflexales > CAIYRB01 > CAIYRB01. The sequence continues at coordinate 6,199 of JAYWBY010000676.1, read as the reverse complement.
CGCAGCGCACACTTCGCCTAAAGTCCGGACGAACGTGCTCTTGCCGGCCATAAGATTGTGGAAGCGCAGCGCGTTGACCGTCAGCGGCCGGTCGTAGTCGTCGCGGTAAATCATCGGCGTGCCGATGCCGCGCGCCAAGACGAAGGCGTTGGCCAGGAGCGCGTCCTGGTAGTCGCCGAAGTTGAAGAAGTTGGAATGCATGGCCGTGTCGTGGTTCCGCGCGAAGACGACGGCTTGACCGCCCGCCAGGGCGCCGCCGGCGCTCTCGGGGTCCGTCAAAAAGCGCAGGTCGCCGTTGACGGAGAAGGCGGAGAGCAAGACGCGGAGGAGATGAAAGTCGGTGACCTTCATCGAGCCGGTGTAGAGATGGCTTTCGTTCAGGTCTTGGCCGATCACTTCTCCGTAGAAGAATTTGCCGGCCGGAATGACGCGGAGCACGTCCGGGAAGTACTCAGGCTCGATGTGCTTCACCGCGTCGAAGCGGAAGCCGTCGACGCCGAGGCTCAGCATCCACGTCAGAAGCTTGCGGTGCACTTCGCGAACCCTCTGGGACGAGGTGTCGAGGTCGGGCAAATGGTGGCCGAGGCTCAAATCGCAAAGCCACCACTGCGTGACCTGGTAGCGGTCGTCGAAGTTTTGGATGCACGGCCGGTGGTCCGGGTCGTGGAGATCGTTCCGCGAGAATTGCGGGTAGTCGAGCGAGCCGCCGTTGAAGGACGGGTCCGCGAGGTGATTCAGCACGGTGTCGACCAGGACCTTTAGACCTTTGCCGTGCGCCGCGCCGATCAAATGGCGGAACTGGTTCTCGTCGCCGAGCCGGCTTTCGATCTTGGTCAAATCGAGCGGCTGGTAGCGGGCCCACCAGATGTCGTTGTCGGCGCTTTTCAGAACGGGAGAGATTTGAACGTAGGAGTAACCGAGGGACTTGAGCTTATCGAGCTTCTGCTCGACGACGGTGAAGGGCTCGTCAAAGGCCTGGTAAATGGCGTCGGCCCGACATCGACCCTGGGCTGGGGCAAAAAGCACCGCCAGTCCCAAAATGATCGACGATTTGGCCCAAGCCGTTGCCCGCACTCCGCACCCCTGGATCCGACGTTTCTTTGATCTTAAGGCAACCTTAATACCATAGGGGTCCTGAGGTGAGGCGAGCGAAAACTGGCCGGCCGCCCGGTCAGCGAGATAACCAACTAGAATCTTTTATGTAAAATCTCAGCGGAAGGTCCGCCGCCAGGCTGATTCCGACGCGCGGGGAGGTGCCGATGGAACGAGGCGTAAGCTCCGTGCCGAGGTCCAAAAGCGCCAGCTCTGGGCGGTCATAAGTCGTGCCATTGAGTTTGAGGTCGACGCCCAAGGCTTCCGTCAATTTTCCCGGGCCGTTGCTGATTGTTTTGAGTCGCCCCGGTGGGGCGGCGGGATCGATGCCGCGATTTCTCGCCATGAGCGCCAAGTTCTCCAGCGGCGCTACGGCACGCACCAAAACGCCCTCGCCCCGCCCAGCCTCGCGCGTGACGACGTTCATGCAGAAGTGCATTCCGTAAGACAAGTAGACGTAGCAGGTGCCTCCTGCCTCGAACATCGCGGCGTTGCGCTTGGTCTTGCCTAGAAACGTATGACTCGCGGCATCGGCTTCGCCGAGGTAAGCCTCGACTTCGACGATCTCCGCTAGCATCGTTTGACCGTGAACGACGCGCCGCAGACCTTTGCCAAGGAGGTCGCGGGCGACGACCGTCGTGTCGCGGAGGTAAAACTCCGGCGGCAAGATGCCCTTCATGACACGATGGCTCGGAGCGAGGCGTCGGGCCACGGGCCCGTCGCGTCGCGAAAGCAGCCGGCAGCGACCAACGCCGCCGCGGCCCCGTCGGCCTCGGCGAGCCGTTCCGCCGCGAGGCTACTAGACGCGGGCAAGTCGATGGTCAGCGTCAAGGCCCGGATGTCGGCATTGCCAAGGGTCAAAGATTCGAAAAGCGCGTGGCCCAGCACCAGGAATTGGTCCGCGACGCCGTCGCACTGAACTTTGATTACGCCGCCTTCGTCGAACATCGCCAACCTGTCCTGCTCGCGGCTGCGCGACACGCCGCGCGCCCTTTGCTCGTCGCTGGGCTTTTCCGCCAGAATTTGCCGGAGATTGAGGGCGGCTTTGGTCTTCGGGAAAGTGGCCCAGGTCAGCATGTTGTAGAGGTCGTGCCAGGAAGCGAGGCGGGTCGAGACCTGGCCGAGTTGGTGAATCCGCTGCTCGTAGGGAAGACCGAGCGCGTCGCCCGGCGTACGCGAACGGCGCCGGCGGCGCTTCTCGGCTTTGACGAACTTGAGCGCCACGCCGTCGGCGGTTGCCAGCCCTAAGCGCTCGGCCTCGGCGTTGAAGTCGGCGAGCGTCGGCCAATCCTCGAGCGTCGCCAGGCGGGGGCAGCTCGCGACCAGCGGCGCGAATACCGGCGACAGAGCGGCGAAATCGGGGCGCCAGACGGGCTTTGGCGAGTTTGCGGCGTGCTGCTTCATCGGTCCTCAATTACCACAGGGAGAGGCCGCGACCAACCCTTGCCGAACACGGCGTTTTGACGCAAGCTCCCTGGTCTTGAATCAAGACTCGCAAGGTATTTCGATGCGCCGGCCCGACATCGCCTGGGGATTCATCCTCGCCGCTTTCATGAGCCTTTTGGCGTCATCCTACTTTGACATCATACGCGGGCCGCTGCTCCCTGCCGTGGCGGCGGAGCTCGGGCTGGAGTTCGCGCAGTCCGGTTGGTTCCTGGCGACGGGCCAGGCCGTGGCGGCGGTGGCGACGTTGTTGATGATCGCGGCGCTCAACCGCTGGTCGGAACGCACGGTGATGATCTTCATTTGCAGCCTTGGGCTTTGCGCCGGCCTCTTCGCGCCGCTCGTCGCGAGTTTCGGGGCGCTGCTCTTTCTCGCGGGCCTACTCGGCATGACGGTGTCGATGCTCGGCACGATGTGCAACATCCTGCTCGTCGAAGGGGCGCCGCTCGATTTGCGCAGCCGCTTCCTCGCCGGCATGCACACCATGTATGGCATCGGCTCGATGTCGGCGGCGTCGTTCGTCGGCTTTGGCCTGGGCCACGGCTTTCATTGGTCGACGCTTTATCTCGTGGCGTTGCCGCTTTACGCGGCGCTGCTGGTCTTCAGCTGGAAGAAATTGAAGCGCACGGGAGAGGGCGGAGCCCGCACCGTCCAATCGGCGCGCCTCACGCCCATGCAGGCATTGGTCGTCGTCGTCTTCGCGCTCTACGTCGCGGGCGAAGTGTCGACGTCGATGTGGATGACGACGTTCTTGGTAAAGACGCGCGGCTTCACCGTCAGCGAGGCGACGCCTTACCTCTCGCTCTACTTCCTGGCGATGGCCGTGACCAGATTTGGCTGCGCCTTTTGGCTTAAGACCAAGGACGAAAAATTCGTGCTGCGCCTAGCGCTTTGCGTTCCGCTCGTCGCTTCCGCCTTGGCGTGGAGCGGCAGGAGCTGGGCCTTGCCGCTGATCGGGCTGTTCGGGCCGTTCTTCCCGGTGTTCCTGGCGCGAACGAGCCGGCGCTTTCCCGACAAGTGGCGCTCGATAACGATTTGGAGCGTGGTGATCATGAACGTCTCCATCGGCATCGCCAACGTCTCGGTGGGAAGCCTCGCGGATCACTTTGGAATCAACGTGGCATTTCGCCTGCCGGCGCTTTTCCTCGCCCTGGCGCTCGGTGGTATGAGCTGGTATTTGTCGGCGGAAAGTCAGCCTTTTTCCGATTCTCCTCAGTAGCCCGAGCTAACCCTCCGATCCCTCAAGCGATGAAGCTCGGACCGGCAAAAACCTTGTTTTCCCTCTTGCTGACGTTGCAAGCAAGCGTCGCGCTGCAAGCAAGCGTCGCGCTCGGCCGCGACATCCACAAGGACGAGATTCCGCAGGTCTACCGCAGCGCGGCGTTTCTCGGCCGCGGCGACACGGGCATCGCCACCGCCGACGACGAGGATTCGCTCTTTTACAACCCCGCGGGTTTGGCGCTTTACGACCGGCCGCCTTTGGCGCGTGACATGTTCACGCGGTTTCCTACGTTCGAAGAGAACATCAACCCGAAACCGGACGACCGTCTCTACAAGCGCGCCGTCTTGGCGTCGCCGATGGTCGAAGGCTCGTCGAGTCTGCGCGATTTGAGCAAAGAGGGCGTGAAGCCGGACGGCGATCCCCTCTCGACGGCCCGGGCCTTGGTCGGCCACAACGTCCATGCCGGCGCCAATCAGTTCACGGGCTTGATTCTGCGTCGCTTCGGCATCGGCGCTTTCGCCTCGGCCAACGCCGACGGCTTGGTTTACAAGAACCCGAACTTCGGCGGCCTCGAATCGGCGGCGGCGCGCCTTGACGCTTACACCGGATTCACCGCCGGAGCGGCGGAGGACTTCTTCCAAAGCCACGTGCTCGTCGGCTTTAGCGCGCGCACGCTCTACCGCGCCAAGGCTCGCTTCGAAGCGACGCCCGGCGAATCCGCTGACGATTTAAAAGCCGCGCTCGACTATGGCGAGAACCTAGGGAAAGGCCGCGGCCAAGGCGGCGACTTGGGCTTGATGGTTCGCTCTGACGGCATCAAGGCGCGCGACACGACGCTAAAGTTCTGGGGCGGCGTCCTCGTCCGCGACGCCGGCGACACGAGGATCAAGGCCGACCACGACCCGGCTCCCGACCTCGACATCCCGCAGACCCTAAATTTAGGGCTCGGCATGGACATCAACACCCGGCAGACCCACATTCGGCTCCTCGCCGACTACCGGGACGCTTCGAAAGCCCTAGATCTTTCGACTACCGAGCGCGGCAGCCTCGGCACCGAGCTCTGGCTCTCGAGCAACCTCGGCGTCACTGCGGGGCTCCACGAGGGCTATGCATCGGGTGGATTATTCATTGATTTCACGCTGCTTCGCTTCGACCTCGGGGTCTACACCGAGGAGATGGGAACCAACCTTGGGGACCGCCCGGACCGCCGCTATTTTGCCCGCGTTGCCCTCGGCTTTTAATAGAAATATTGATATTTTCAATAGAATGTATTAGAAAGAGTCGGCTGATCGTTGAAATCAGCGTGGCTCTCCCCCGCTTTTAGGTAGGTCGAACATGACTCAAACCCAGAACCTCAGAGTCACATCGTTCGAGCCGCTCGAGTCGCCTGCCTCCGTCATTTTGCGCCACCCGATCACGGCGAAAGCCACGGAGACCGTGGTCAAGGGCCGCGCCGAATTTCGCCGCGCGTTATCGGGAGAAGACAAGCGCCTGGTCGTAATCGCCGGCCCTTGCTCGATCAACGACCCGAAAGCCGCGCACGAATACGCCGAGAAGTTCGCGGCGCTCCGGCGCAAGGTGGAAGACAAACTCCTCCTCGTCATGCGCGTCTATTTCGAGAAGCCGCGCACCACCGTCGGCTGGAAGGGTTTGATCAACGACCCTCATATGAACGGCAGCCACGACATCGTCCACGGGCTGAAACTCGCGCGGCAGATTTTGCTGCAGATCAACGAAGTCGGCGTGCCGTGCGCCACGGAATTCCTCGACCCGATCGTCCCGCAATACACGTCGGACCTCGTCAGCTGGGCCGCCATCGGCGCGCGCACGACGGAAAGCCAGACGCACCGCCAAATGGCGAGCGGCCTGTCGATGCCCGTCGGCTTTAAAAATGCGACTGACGGCAGCCTCCAAGTCGCCCTCGACGCCATGGTTTCGGCGCGCGCCGACCACGCCTTCGTCGGCATCGACATCGACGGGAGGACCTCGATCGTCAAGACGATCGGCAACCCTGACGTCCATTTGGTGCTGCGGGGCGGCGGAGGCAAAGCCAATTACTCGAAGGCCGACATCGCCTACACAAAAGCCTTGCTCGAAGCGAAACCGGGCCAACGCCAAATCATGATCGACACGAGCCACGGCAACAGCAACAAGAACTTCCTGAACCAGCCGCGGGTTTTCGAGGAAGTCATGCAGCAATTCCTGAACGGCGAGACGACCATCCTCGGCCTGATGGTCGAAAGTTACCTCGTCGAAGGCAAACAGGACTTGAACAAGACGTCGCCGCTCGTTTACGGGCAGTCGGTGACTGATGGTTGCATCGGGTGGAAGACGACGGAAGATATGATCATGAGCGCGCACGCGAGGCTCTGAAATATGCACCCAAGTCGGGTGTGCAAAATGTCGATATAAATGTTCAATTTAACTGATTCGACGGCTACC
>JAYWBY010000675.1:0-3155 GCA_043781115.1 Pseudomonadota bacterium | reverse complement strand
CGTCGAAGGCGATCCAGTCGTCATAGATCGGGCCGTGGATGAAACCGAGCACCAAGTTGGTGATCCGCTTCTGCGGGAAGATCCAAAGTTGGACGAAGGCGAGCGAAATGATGGCGGCGTAGGCGAGCACGACGCCCGCCGAAATCTTCCACCTTGAAAAGCCCTTGGTCCGAAGCCGCAGGACGCCGTGGTAGATGGCGTGCGCCAAGATCCAGCTCGGGTACCAGACGACGACCATCCAAAAGCCGAAGCCCGAGACGCTGCACGGGCAAAAGCCCGTCGCGAACAGGTAGAAGCCGGCGGCGAGTCCAATGAGAGGGCTGATGAACAGGATCCAGAACACTTCGAGGGCGACCGGAACGTTGTATACGCCGTTCTCGAGCGGCAGGCGCTTGGTCGGCAAGAGCAGGCCGGCGGCGGGAATCAGCAGGAGGCCGAAGTAGCTCGCCAGGAGTGCGTATTCATATTCGAGGTTCGCGCCGACTTGGGAGGCAAGCGGGAGCGAGGTCGCCAACAAGTACGCCGGCAAGAGGAACAAGTAACGCCACAAGGGGAACCGCCTTCAGCTCGGAGTCGAGGATGCGAATTTACCCTTGATCATACTATAGAGACTAGAGGGACTGAAAGAACGTCCATTGGCGCGAACCCTGGTGGCAGAGGGCCAAAAGCTGCGTGCGGTGCTTGACCACGGCGTCGGCCAGAACTTCTTCGCTGACCGGTAGCGACCGGTTCGCCAGCTGGACGTTCAAACGGTTGAGCTGGCGGTCGAGCGAGCTCAGAAGGCTGGTGACGCGCGTCGAGAACGAGCATTCGCCGGGGACATAGGTCATGGCGCCGGCCGATGCCATCGCTTCATAGTCTTGGAAGGCTTCTTGGACCATGACGTCGCCGAAGATGTCGCCGACCAGACGCAATTGGTCGATCCGATCGGCAATTTGCCGGGAAGTTTCCGTTTTGTAAACGCTGGCCCGGTAATAGACCAATTGTTGCCGCACCTCGGTCATGCGCTCTTGGCACAGGTCGATCATCTCCAACAGGATGTCAGTGTGTCGGAATCTTGACATAGCCAAGGGGACTCCCGTCGCGTGGGGGTAGCAACGTTCACAACGCAAAAATATCGTGCTGAAGTTCGGGTATTAATCAGTTTATCAGGAAGGGCAGAGGGGCTGTCAAATCCTTGGGGCTCAATGGATCTAGGCGAAATGCCTCAGGCAAAAGAAAATCCCCAATGCTTCTTCGGCATTGGGGAGTCGCATTATTTTGACGCTTCGGGATTGGCCAAGGGCAGTGCCCTTGTTTTACCAAGTTAGGTTTACTTGTCCGTCGGCGTTGGCGAATGTCAGGTTGATTGAAGTTTTCTCGACGAGCTCGGGCGAGTTCGCGTTGACGGCGGGAGCGTCAAAAATCACGAGATACTCCTTCGTCCAATCCGTGACGCTGAAGAAGAACGCCCGCCAGCGCTCTTTGTCGCTGAGCTTTTTCACGACGATCGGCTTGATCGAGCCGTCCTTGCCGGCCATCAGCACTGTCCAATGGTTCGGGTTCGACAGATCGGTCCGGTCGTCGTTGGGAGCGTTGACGGAGACGAAGAACGCGGCCTTGCCCTTGGCGTCCTGCCAAGGGGCGTCGCCCTTCTTGTAGACCCGCTCCATGCGCTGCGAGAAAGCGGACAAGAACTCCGGCGACAGGTAGGTCGCGGTCACGTGGTAGCGCGTCTCGAAATTGACGAAGACGGTGCGCTCCTTGGTCGCCTTGGCGAGCGCCTTCGAATAATCTTCGTCGTCACTCACGGCGGGCGTGATTGCGACGTCGTCCTCGACCGAGTAAACGCAGGCCGTGAGTCCAAGCATCACATAGCCGACGACTAGGAGAGTGGCGAGCCTCTTCATGGCGTTCTTCATGCGGTAAAGCCCCATCACGTAGTGATTTTATTGCGGCCCGTTTGCTTCGAGTTGTAGAGCTTCTTGTCGGCGGCTTCGAGGAATTCCTTGGTCGTGGCGATGTTGGGCTTTAGCTGCGACACGCCCATGGAAATCGTCTGCCGGTGATTCGCCCGCTGCTTTTGTCCGCCCTTCTCGAATTCGATGGGGAAGACGTGGGTCTCGTGCTTGTGACGGATGCGTTCGGCGAGCTCCGCCGCCGTCCGCGCCTCGGTATTGGGCAAAATAATGACGAACTCCTCGCCGCCGAAGCGCCCGAGCGTGTCGTCCTTGCGAACGGCCGCCTTCACCAAGGCGGCGCTCTCGCGCAAGATGAAGTCGCCGGCGTTGTGGCCGTAGTTGTCGTTGACCGGTTTGAAGTGGTCGAGATCGTAGTAGATGATCGACAGCTCGCGGCTGTAGGTCTTGCTGAATTTGAACTCGGATTCGAGGGCGTCGAGCAGATACTGCTTGTTGAAGATCTGAGTGCCGGCGTCGATCGTCGCCATGCGGTAGATCTTGTCGTGCATGACGCTGTCGACGTTGTCGTGGGCGAAGAATTTCAACAGCACCGTGCCGATGCGGACGATGTCGCCGTCCTTCAGCTGCACGCGGCCCTCGGTCCTGACATCGTTGACGAATGTGCCATTCGAGCTGCCCATGTCCTCGACCGCGACGTGGTCGCCAAGCAGCACAAATTGAGCATGTTGGCGCGACACGCTGGCTTCCGCGATGATCAGCTGCACGGTCGGCGAGCGACCGACGACGCTGGGGGTTTCGATGAGTGGATAACGCTTGCCAAGCTTGGCCCCGCTATACTGCACGAGGCAGGCGTTCTTGCGCTTGGGGCCACCCTGAAGAATGGTGAGATTCGGGGACTCGGCAATGATTGTTTTGTCGTCGGACATACCAGCCACTCGCCCACGGGTGCAGACCTGAAAAATCCACAAGCGTTTGAAAGGATTAACGGAGTCGTCTTTCGCCAGTATAGCATCGGTTGAAGAGGCCAAGCAATCCACCGGTTGCCCGCTAGCGTTTTGGTCCAGTATATTGAAAGACTCATAAGATTCGAGGGATAGCATGCAGATCGTCGTCGTCGGTTCGGGATACGTCGGATTGGTCACGGGGGTTTGTCTAGCGGAAGTTGGGCACGCCGTTGTGTGCGTCGACAACAACGCCGACAAAGTCAAAATGCTACGCGCCGGTACGCCGCCGATCTTCGAGCCGGGCCTTGGC
>JAYWBY010000674.1:0-8799 GCA_043781115.1 Pseudomonadota bacterium | reverse complement strand
GACCAGGTTCAAGCGACCGGGGAGAGGCCTGCCGATCGACTCGAAGGTCTTTCTTCCCATGATCATCGCGTGCCCTGTCGTAACCGCCTTGAAATACTTGAAGTCTTCCGGGATGTGCCACGGCATCTTCCCGGCTTGTCCGATGATGCCGTTCTCTGAGGCTGCGACGATGTGGCTGAGGATCATACCGCGATAGGCGCTTTAATCGCCGGATGCGGGTCGTAGCCCTCGAGGGTGAAGTCCTCGTACCGGAACTTGAAGAGGTCTTTCACTTCCGGATTGATGCGCATCACGGGAAGCGGCCGCGGCTCGCGCTTCAGCTGCGTTTGGGCCTGTTCTATGTGGTTCGAGTAAAGGTGCGCGTCGCCGAGCGTGTGGATGAACTCGCCGGCTTTGTAGCCCGTGACCTGCGCCATCATCATCGTCAAAAGTGCGTAGCTCGCGATGTTGAAAGGGACGCCGAGAAAGGCGTCAGCGCTGCGCTGATAGAGCTGGCAAGAGAGCTTGCCGCCCGCCACGTAGAATTGGAAGAAGGCGTGACACGGCGGCAAGGCCATCTCCGACACTTCCCCGGGGTTGTAGGCGACGACCAGGTGGCGGCGCGAATCCGGATCCTTCTTCAAACCCTCGATGACGTTGGTGATCTGGTCGACGGTCGTGCCGTCGGGCGAGCGCCAGTAGCGCCACTGGGCGCCGTAGACGCGGCCGAGTTCGCCCTTTTCGTTCGCCCAGTCGTCCCAAATCGAGACGCCGTGGTCCTTCAGGTACTTGATGTTGGTGTCGCCGGAAATGAACCAAAGGAGCTCGTGCACGATCGACTTCAGGTGGACCTTCTTGGTCGTCAGGAGGGGGAACCCCTTCTCCAAGTCGAAGCGCATCTGATGGCCAAAAATGCTCTTCGTTCCGGTGCCGGTCCGATCGGACTTGTCGACGCCTTCTTCCAAGATTCGGCTGAGCAGGTTCAGATAAGTCATCATGACTTGGGCCTCCCCTTACGTTACGACGATTGCCCTTTGGCGCAGCTGAATGCGAATGAGGTGCACGGCCGCCGGAGTCATGCCGCTGATGCGTGAGGCTTGGCCGAGGTTCTCCGGCTTGTGTCTGGTCAATTTTTCCGAAATCTCGCGGCGAAGTCCAGGCAAACCAGCATAACCGAAGTCAATAGGGATGCGGATCTTGTCGAGCTCGCCCTCGTCCTTGATCGAGCGGATCTCGCGGGCGATATAGCCCTCGTACTTCAGCTCGATGGCGAGGCGGCGGAGGACTTGCATGCTGAAGCCCGCGAGGCCAGGGACGTGGGGCGCCAAATCGACGGCCGAGACCTCCGGCCGGCGAAGCAAGGCGGCGAGCTTGGTGCCGGAGTTGTCTTTGTCTTCTTTCAAAGCGTCGGGCAGCTCGAAGCCGCCGATCGGGGTCGCCAAAGCAAAGGCCAAAGCTCCTTGCAGGGCGGCGCGGCGGTCCACGAAGCGATTGTAATCGTGGTCGGTGACCAGGCCGACGGCGCGGCCGATCTCGGTCAAACGCAGGTCGGCATTGTCTTCCCTCAAATAGAGGCGATGCTCGGCGCGCGAAGTGAACATCCGGTAGGGCTCAGCCGTGCCCTTGGTGATCAGGTCGTCGATCATGACGCCGATGTAGGCTTCCGACCGTTTGATGACCATGGGCTCTCGCCCAAGGGCCGACAGCGCGGCGTTGACGCCGGCGATCAGGCCTTGCGCCCCCGCTTCTTCGTAACCCGTGGTGCCGTTGATCTGGCCGGCGAGGAAGAGGCCCTCGACCTTCTTCGTTTCGAGCACGGACGTCAGCTCGGTTGGGTCGACGAAGTCGTACTCTATGGCGTAGCCGGGGCGGATGATCTCGGCCTGCTCGAGGCCGACGATGGTGCGGACGAACTCGAGCTGGCAGCGCAGCGGCAAGGACGTCGAGATGCCGTTCGGGTAAATTTCGCAGGTGTCGTAGCCCTGCGGCTCTAGGAAGATCTGATGGCCGGTCCGGTCCGGGAACTTGACGACTTTGTCTTCTATCGACGGGCAATAACGCGGGCCGATGCCGACGATGGTGCCGCTATAAAGAGGCGACTCGCACAGATACTTGCGGATGACCGCGTGGGTCTCTTCGTTGGTGTGCGTGATGTGGCACGGCAGGAGCTTTTGCGTGATGCGTTCCGTCGAAAAGCTGAACGGGATGATGTCGTCGTCGGAGTGCTGGGCTTCCGTCTTCGACCAGTCGATGGTCTTGGAGTCTAAGCGCGGCGTCGTGCCGGTCTTCAGACGGCCGACGCGGAAACCGTAATTCCGAATGAACTCGGCCAAGCCGATCGACGGCGCGTCGCCGGCGCGGCCAGCCGCCAGCTTCTCGGAACCGATGTGGATCAGGCCGTTCAAGAACGTGCCGCTGGTGATCACGACCTTCTTGGAGAGAAAGCGGCCGAAGTGCTTGGTGTCGACGCCCTCGATCCGGTCGCGGTCGCCGTCCTTGCCCTTCGCTATGACCAAGCCTTCCACCGAGTCTTGGCGGAGGTGGAGGTTCGGCGTCTGCTCGAGGGTGTGCTTCATGTAGCGCCGGTAGAGGTCCATGTCGGCTTGGGCGCGCGACGACCAGATGGCCGGGCCCTTCTTCCGGTTGAGGATTCGGAATTGGATGCCGGTGGCATCGATGGCGCGGCCCATCTCGCCACCTAAGGCATCGATTTCCTTTACCAAGTGGCCCTTGGCGGTGCCGCCGATGGCGGGATTGCAGCTCATCGCGGCGAGCTTGTCGACGTTCAGCGTTACGAGCAGCGTCTTGGCGCCGAGACGAGCTGATGACAGCGCGGCTTCGCAGCCCGCATGGCCGCCGCCGACGACGATGATGTCATAAAACTCGGTCATGAAGCTCCCGGCCTTCCTCGTCCCGCTGCGGGAAAAGTAGGCTTCCATACCCTGGGACAGGAGCTTATATCAAGGTCTGAACGTCGTCTTTAGAAGAAGGCCAGCCCTAAGCCCAGGATGCCGCCGCGCTCTTGCGAGGTCGTCGTAACCTTCCCTTCCCTAAGGCAAACGTCGGCCTTGGAGGCGCAGCGACGAGCTTGGGTGAAGCGGTTGAAAGCGCCGAGCTCGATCGACAAGTGGCTCAACGGGTAGAAGTCTAAGAGGAGGCGCTGGTAGCCAAGCTGGGCGTCGTCGGCCTTGTCTACCAGGAGACCGCCTTCGAGGACCGCCGCGAAGCGGGTGCCGAGGTAGCCGTAAGAGGCGCCGCCGCCGGCAAAGGGCAGCTGCTTTTTGTCGAATTTCGGTGGATCGCCGGGGGTCGCCGTGTACTCGACCGGCAAGAAGGGCAGCTGGGCCGACGCCGCGGCGAAGCCCAGCGACAGGACTTGGCTGCGCACGCCCCAGAAGTCGAGAAGGTTGTAGGCGACCGTGAGGTCCATCGTGTAGCGCGCCTCGTAGACCTTCAATTCTTCGTCGCCGAAGAGCGCCACCTGCTTCGTCCGGTTGAGATGCTCGTGGTATGCGCCCTGGCCGCTGACGATCAGGCCGGCGACCGGGTTGATCCAAAGGCCGGCGCCCTCACCGCCCGATTTCTTCGTCGAGTCGACGTCTAAGTCGAGCTTTTGGGCGCGGAGGCGTTCGCGTTCGTACACGCCAAAGGCATAAACAAGGTGGACCCGGCGGCTAGCGGGCTCATCGGGCAGGGGTTTCGCGACGGGCGGCGGCACGGCGTCGGGTTTCTTGCCTTCGGCCGAGGGCGCCGTGGCGGCAAGCGCGGCCTTGGGTGGCGGCGGAGGGGCCACCGGCTGCGTCACGGCGGGCGGCGGTGGAGGGGCAGCGGCGACGCCCGTGTCGAGCTTCAGCGACGGGTTGAAATGATAGTTTCTAAATGTGCGGCGGTCGCCGCTGTAGGGCACGACTTCGATCATCAACGACGAGTCGAACTTCGGAATGATGAAGCTCGACGTCTGAACGATGATGGTGCGGGTCTTCGCGGACTCGTCCAGCACATAGAGCTTGTAGCGGTCGGCGCCTTCCATCGGGTCCCACGCCAGGCGGGCCGGGTGGGCGCGCTCGGCCTTGCCGTCTATAGCCACGAACGAACCCGAAACGAAGGTCGAGGCTTCCGCCGTCTGACCCGCCGGCGCGCCCGCCTGACCAGCTCTAGTCAGCCGCCAGTGATAGACGCCTTCCGCCGGCGTGTTCCAGGTAAACCCCGTGCCTTTGACGGTCGTTTTGACCACGACGTCGGCGAACCCGGGGTCCTTGGCGACCTCGAGGCTGTAAGTGTCGCTGCGTTCGAGCGGCACGTCCCACGCGATGGTGACCGGAACGGCGGCGGCCTTTGCCCCCCAAACGGCTAAAATCAGCGGCAAGATCCGCCGGACCGCCGCCATGGCATCCTTGCCCTTTCGAGCCTTTATCGCTATGTTCAGGCCCCTGACCGTAGCGTCGATCGTCATCGGGATTCCTCGTCCTGGAAGCAGATTCCACTGGGCTTGGCATTTTGAGAAAAGCGTTACTGGTCTTATTGTAGCAATTCTTTCAGTGGGAAGGATCAGCTGATGGGCATTTACGATCTGATCGGCGAAATGGGACACGAGCAGGTGGTCTTTTCGCACGACAAAGCGACCGGCCTGAAGGCCATCATCGGCATCCACGACACGACCCTTGGCCCCGCCCTCGGCGGCTGCCGGCTTTGGAACTACGAGTCGGACGAAGCGGCGATCATGGACGTCCTGCGTCTCTCGCGCGGCATGACCTACAAAGCGGCGGCGGCGGGCTTGAGCCTCGGCGGCGGCAAGGCCGTGATCATCGGCGATCCGAAGAAGATCAAATCCGAGGCCCTCTTTCGGAGCTTCGGCCGTTTCATCAACACGCTCGGCGGGCGCTACATCACCGCCGAGGACGTCAACATCGGCACTCAGGACATGGACTGGGTAGCGCTCGAGACTCGCTACGTCTCCGGCCTAAGCAACCAAAGCGGCTCGGGCGACCCGTCGCCGGTCACCGCCCTGGGCGTCTTCCATGGCATCCGCGCCAGCGTTAAGCACAAGCTGAAGAAGGACAACCTGAGCGGCCTCCGCGTTGCCATCCAAGGCGTAGGCCACGTCGGCATGTACCTCTGCGGCTACCTGGCCGAGGCGGGCGCCAAGCTGGTCGTCGCCGACATCGACGAAGTCAAAGTTCAGCACATGGTCGACAAGTACGGGGCCAAGGCCGTGCATGTCAGCGAAATTCACTGCGCGGACGTCGACGTTTACGCTCCCTGCGCCTTGGGCGCCGGCTTGAACGACGAAACAATCCCGCGCATCAAGGCGACGATCGTCGCCGGCGGAGCCAACAACCAGCTCGCCAATGAAGAGAAGCACGGCGCGATGGTGAAGGAGCGCGGCATCCTTTACGCTCCGGACTACGTCATCAACGCCGGTGGCCTAATCAACGTCTACCACGAGCTTAAGGGCTACAACGCCGAAGCAGCCAAAAAGCAGGCGTCGAACATCTACAGCACGATCCTCGAAGTTTACGCAGAAGCCGACCGCCAAAACATCCCGACGCACAAAGCCTCCGACCGTGTCGCCGAACGCCGCGTCGCCGCCGTCAAGGCCGCCGCGAGCCTACGCAACAACTACGACAACCAACCCTGGCTCGGCCGCTAACGGGGTCAGGCACCTCCGGTAAGTTCGCGAAGATACATCAGAAAAGCGCGACGCACTTGGGTGTCGCGCTTTTTTCGTTTGACGCATCAGGGGGTTACCGGAGGTGCCTGACCCCATCTTCCTTAAAAAGAAAGGAGGAAGCCGACGGCGGGAGCGTAGGACTCGACCCAGGCATTGCGGAGTTTGTCGGTCGAGCCGTCGGTGGGCTTGCCGTTCCAAAGGGCGACGGCCTGGTATTCGACGCGGAAGAATACGCCGGAGGCCCCGAGCATCGGTCCGGCGCCGAGGCCGAAGCGCGCTTCGCCGGCGAAGGGATAGGCTTGGGACTTCGGCGTTTTGCCGGTTTGTTCGATCTTGGTTGTGAGCACGCCGACGGCGAGACTCGTTTGCAAGTTCACGAAGATCGGCGCGATCAAGGTCGCCGACAATCCGCCGCCCGACATCGTCATGGTTTCGCCGCCCTTCGACCCGTCGGCGGCGGCGGCCTCGTGGTAGTTGTTCACGAGCTGCTGGTATTCGGCGTAAACGCCGCAGATTCCTTGGGCGTCCTTGTATTGGAAGGGCACTTGCAGCGTCGTCGTCACGCGATTGCCGTGGAAGTGAAAGCCTTGCTCGGCATCTTCGCGGTGGCCGTTGTCATAGGCATGGGCGTCGACGACATAGGCACCGGCGACTTCGAGACCGGAACGACCCGCGGGCGCCGCAACGAGCGGGCGGGCGCCGGCGATCCAGGAGGAAGCCAAAAGCAGCAAAGTCGGGCCGTAGTGTTTCCTCAAAAGCATGGGATCACCTGATACGGAACGGCGACCGTCGTCGAGATAGCCCAGATTCCGGTGCCGACGTCCTTCGTGGCCAAGCCGACGCCGGGCGTCGTCGAGGTGTACGCCGCCTCGGCAATATTGGGCTTCAGCATCAACCAATAACGACCCGACACGAAGAAGCTCGAAACTTGATCGAGCTGCACGTTGATCCAAGCAGCGCCGTCCGTCCCTAGTTGCTCCGCCAGGATCACCGCCGAAGCTTGCACGACGCCTTGTTGGCCGTCCGGAGTCACGGTTGAGGTTGCCTGCCCGTAAGCGAGTTCACGATCGAGCTTCGCCCAGATTTCGAGTTTGGTGTCGCCGGCCGGGACGGTGCCGGTCTTCAAGCGCACGGCGACCCCCCAGGCGTCGACGGTCTTGGGGAAGAGCGCCATTTTTTGGCCGAACGTCGGCAAGGCGTCGACATCCGCCGGAGTGACGGGCGTCAGCGCTTCGGCCAACGGCTCGCCGCTGGAGAGCGCAGTGAGGTCGGCGTTGCACACGTTGTGATCGGAGAGAAAGCCCTTGGACTTGGCCGAGCCGCAACCTGTCACCAGCGCCAGCAACGCTAGAAAGAAGATTCGAGATTTCCTGGCCGCGAAAGGTGCCAAAGCTCGACTCCTGTCAGGCTTGTCCTGGGGAGTCGATCGGCATTTTGGCGGCGCTACTTCAAAGCGGCGGCCGGTCCGCCGCCTTGGTCATTTGACAAAAACGGGGATCTGGCAGAATCCGAGGGGGCCGTTGAGACTAAACGAAACTCCCGTCGCAATCGTGCCGTCGCCGTTGTTTACGCGGAAAATATGCTGCTGCTGATCGACCAGCTGCGTCGGGGCGACGTGGGCGGTCGTCAAGACGCCGCCACTAAGGACTTGGGCTTGGCAGCCCGCCGGCACGGCCGCGCGGAACTGGCGGACCATGCGCGCCGGATTGAGCGGGGCGATGATCTGAGGGAAAAAGCCGCCGGCGTAATTGATCGAACCGATGAGGACCTCCTGGCCGTCGCCTCCCCCTCCGTCGCCGCCGCCACCATTGCAAACATCGGCTTGGCCCGGGGCATTGGCCTTGCAACCGGTCGGGCATTGTTGAAGGACCTGAAATTGGTTGTTGATGCAGCGGTAAAGGGTGTTGCCGTCGAGGCCGAGGGGGCCGCCACACGACGGCGTAGGATCGGAGGAACAAGGCGCGCCACCGCCACCGCCACCGCCACCGCCACCGCCACCGCCACCGCCACCGCCACCGCCGCCGCCACTGGCATCGCTAATCTGAAATTGGCACGTGCCGCCGCTGGAGTTCATCGTCAGCTGAATCATCGCCATCGTGCGCGCGTTGCCGCTGACAGTCGAGAACCGGCCACCGCCGACGGCTTGCATGCTCAAGAGCTGCTGGCCGCTGCCTTCGGCGATCGTCATGCCGAGCACTTGCACTTGGCAGCCGTTGACCTCGATTTGGACGGTGTTTGTGCGCAGCGGATTCTGTGAAACCAAAAGTGGCGTGGCCGTGAAGCCGACGGGAGTCAGGAGCGTCGTTTTCATGATGATGGCATGGTCGCCGTCGCCGTTGTTGTCGTCTCCGCCGCCGCTGCAAACGTCGGCTTGGCCAGCAGGATTCGACTTGCACCCGCTCGGGCATTGCTGAAGGACCTGAAATTGATTGCTGATGCAGCGGTAAAGGGTGTTGCCGTCGAGCCCGAGGGGGCCGCCACAAGACGGGGTCGCATCGGAGGAACACGCCGTGCCACCACCGCCGCCGCCGTTGCAAACGTCGGCTTGGCCAGAAGGATTGGACTTACAGCCGTTCGGGCATTGCTGGAGGACCTGGAATTGATTGCTAATGCAGCGGTAAAGGGTGTTGCCGTCGAGCCCGAGGGGGCCGCCACAAGACGGGGTCGAATCGGAAGAACATGCCGTGCCACCGCCGCCGCCGCCGTCGTCCGCCGGCAGGCCGAAGGCGACGTCGAAGAGGCCGACCATCTGCGACACGATCTTCGCCGTCGCTTCGCTCGGCGCCTGGCCGAGCTTCACTTGCAGAACGTTTTGGTCGCTGAGGCTTTGCACGAGCATCGTGCCGACCTGCTGCTCGTCGTCGGTGAGTTCGACGCCGTTTTTGTAAGTCGTCATGTAAGCTTGCTCGAGGTTCGTCTCGAACGTCTCGGCCGGCAAGCTATTCGTGATCTGACACTGCGCGCGGTAGGTCGCGACGTTGTCGCCGGCGACGCCGAACGGGCACGTCGCCCGGCGGGCCGTATCGTTTTCGACGAAGTAGTCTTTCGTTTTCAGCCCGGACTGCGTGACGACGTCTTTCGTTTCCGATCCCTCGGGGCCACTCGACGTCTTGCAGGAAAGCGTGGCAATGGACAACAAAGCGACGAAC
>JAYWBY010000673.1:0-3175 GCA_043781115.1 Pseudomonadota bacterium | reverse complement strand
CGACTATCAGTTTCAAGGCTGGCCACGAAATTACCCTCGACGAGAATTCGCAGGTGGTTATCTCCCAGAGTCAGATCCAGGGCGACAACGACGCCATTGTCAGCCTCGTCAAAGGCAACATGAAGACGCGAGCCACGGCCTCAAGCCACTTGCCATTTGCCGCAAAGCCTCGCTTGATCGTCAAGGCTGGAGCTAAGCAAATTGTCTTGAGCGGAATCGAGGACCGCGCGACCATCCAGCGCGCGCCAGGAGCCGAGGCTCCCGTCGTGCTCGTGGTCGCGGGGACTCCGACCATATCGGACTCCGCCTCGGCTGCCGAAAAGATCCTGGCCTCAACACCTCCCGCCGACGTGGGGCCAACAACACTGCCGCCGCCAGACCCCGTTTACGCCGCGCCGCACCTCGTGACACCGGCGACCGAGGTCACATACTGGACCACTTTGTCGCTGAAGGGGGGCACCTCGGGACCACCGTTAGCGATTGCCTTGGCGCCCCTGGCCAAAGGCACGCCCGGCCTGCCAATCGTCGAAGTGAGCCAAAACGGTCGCCTGGTCGCGACGCTGAGGAGTCGTCTGGATGCTAGTCACGGGACCTATTTCGCGGCGCTGGATGTTAGGAAGCCAGGTGGTCCGGGCTCCCTCACGCTACGCCCCATGTTGGCTCTGGACGGGGATGCCAAAGCCAAGATCGACCCCGCGCCCGCCGTCACGGTCCACCTGGCTTCACTCGCCGACTTTCCGGCGAATCGTCCCCTCACCGTCGCGCTCACGGGCCTGCGTTTCGCCAACGGTGATGGCTGGACCCTCCAACCACCGGGCTTCGAACGCCAAGATGCCTTCTCCTCACTGCACCTGACCTCTGGTCGAGACCTGCCGCGTCTCGCGTCCCTTCTGCGCGGAGCCGACGGTTTTGCCTTTCAGGAAGCCGCCGTGTCCCCCTTGGGTACGGCCCTGCAATTGGTCCGCGACCATCGGCTCGTCGCCACGCTTACGGGGGTCGAGCCAACGGCCTCGGCCTTCCAGCGTCTGAAGCTAGACCTCGGCGCCAATCTGGCGTTCAAGGGACCGATCGGCTCCTATCATGCAGCCCTGCCCCAAGACCTCGGTTCCACGACGGGCATTACGATCGTAACCAATGGTCTCCAGATCGCCGAGATCCATCCGGCGCTCCTGCGTCAGAGCGCCAGCGCTTCGAGTCTTGTCGCCTCGGTCGCCCAGCATGTCTTCACCGCCAGGCCGACCATTCTCTCGCCGGTCGTTCACCCGGCACGTTACGGAGGCGACGCCCCCGCACTCGCCACTTGGGCAAGCAGCGTCAAACGTCCGCCCTATCTCAGGCGTTTTGCTTTCGTTGAGTCGGTCGCCAAGACCGGCTCCCCGGTTTTTCTCAAACTCAACGCCCCCGCCTTCAACGCGCTTGGCCTCGTCGAAGCGGCAAATCCCACTCAATTGGGCTTTGCCTATCAATTGAACAATGCATCGTCGGCGGCCGTCTCGAAGATTGCGGGTACCGGTCCGCTTTCACCAGCAGAATTCATCCAGCGCGTCTTGGATGTCGCCGATGCCGAGGCGGTGGTGTTCGCACCGCCCACCGGCGATTGGCTGATTGCCATCGTCGCGGATGGCAAAGCACAGACCGTTGCCACCAGTAAAGCGCCGCCGTCGCGCCTCGATGCCGCCCAAATCCACCAATGGCTCGTTAAAGCACTCGGCAATGATGGCGTGGCGCTCGCCCGCAGTGGCTCATACTTGCTCGCAGCGGGTGTCCGCGCCAAGCTCATCGTCGGTCGACAAGCCCTGGTAGGGAGCAGCACCATTGTGGAGATCGTTGCGGCTGACGGCGATCTTTGCGTCCTTAGGGTTTTGCTAGAAAAAAACAATGCCCTGCTAGCCCCGGGGGCTAAAATCAGCTTCGAGTGAGATTTAAATCGATTTCAGTCGCGCGGCGCCGCCTTTTGCAGCTTGACGAGGGCCTCTCGATTGACGCGCCGGCCGCTGAGCTTTAGCTGCCATCGCGCCGCCTCGGGGAGCGCCAAATAGCAATTGACAAGCCGCATGGTCAGCATGTCCTTGCTCTTGCCGTTTTCGATGCGCTGTATCGTCAGGTAGGGCACGTCGAATGCCGCCGCGAACTCCCAGAGCGAAATCCCGAGACGCTCACGAAACGCCTTTAATTCGGCGACGAATGCCGCTCGGTCGAATTGATAAACGGGCTCGAAAACAAAGGTCGAAGGACCGCGCCGGCCGATCGTGGTGAGCAGGACGATCAGGTTGCTCTCGGAGACATCGATGCCAGCCGCAGCGCAGTAGTCAATATAGGCGGGATTTTCCCTGGAAGGGATGCGGTCCGTGAGTGACGGGAAGAGCGCTCTCGGCTTTGATTGGTGCGCTTGCTTGGTGAGCGGCAATTCGGGGCCGAGCGGAATCGACTGCTTTTGACGAAGGTACTTGGCGTCGTAGGTAAAAACGTAACGACTCGATTTGGCGATATAGGCGAGGGTCCCCACGAGAACGCGGCGGCGGCGGCCTTCGTGATAGACTTCGAGCTGCTTGGGGTCAGGCTTTAAATCCATCGATGATCTCTTTTGCGCGTTTGGTCATCAGCCTTTTCATCGCGTCTTTCATGAGGTCAGAGCAGAAACTGGCGTCAACGCGGGTCAGTAGCTTGGCGAGGTGAAGGTGACGGACAAAAGCCGCGACCTGATCTTGAAGATGTAGGACTCGCCGGCAAGCGTCGCCGAATATTTTTTAAAGCGGCCATGAAAGAAGCTGGTATTCCAGCTAGCCGCGTCCGGCTCTTTCGGCATCGGCTCTTGGCTCTCGGCTTGGCGGCGCTTAAAGCCAGAAAACGGCTCGGGCGCTTTCAGCTTGAACCATTCAGCAAAGCAGACCGCATGCAGCCCCGTTGCCGCAAAGTCGTCGCTTGTGGTCAAGGGCGCCCGACATTTCAGGCACCGGTAATCCGCCATCGTTACTCATCTCTCAAGCGATATGATCTAAGTTGAGCTCTCTAAATATATGATATAAATATATATCATATAACTTATGATATCAAATTAGATCATTATTCTGTTTCATGCGAGGTTGGTATCAAAATCGCAAAAATAAAAAAATGAAAATCAAATAACTGCCGGGCGCGCTCTCCCTCGTCGACTCGGCAGACACGGCCGGCCTCA
>JAYWBY010000672.1:0-8804 GCA_043781115.1 Pseudomonadota bacterium | reverse complement strand
TCGCGCCTCGCCAAAGTTGTGGTCCAGCATGCTGGTCGTCCAACTACTCGTTCGATCAAGTGTCGCGAAAGGAAGTGTCCGCGGCCGCTCACGGCGAGGCGTTTGCCGCAATCCTTGACCATTCGGTTGCTCTGTTTATGTCCCACCAATCGGACTATGCCAGGGATCGAATTGGCATGGTCCTTTTTGAAGAGCTCGTGGACGTCTGGCAGCGTTGGACGGTCATTCCGATTGGCACCGGATCTAACGACGAGCTTATCGACCGGTATTTCTCGAGACAGCTTGAATCCGCCGCCGAGAAATGAGTCTAGACCTGATCCGGATGGCTATTGACCGGCTTGCAAGCGAAGGCACAACAGCAAGCTAAGCGACAGCGATAGTCTGAACCTCATGCCGCTGGTCCCGTCTTGCTTATTTCTTCTTCTCAATCGTGACGCACTGCTCGGCGCATTTGTTGTCCTTCGCCGTGTGTCCGCCTACGGCGACCAGGCCCTCGGGGCAGATGCAGGTGTCGCTGACGTTGTAGCTTGCGGCAATCTGCCCCATGATCCCAGAAGCGTTGCCATTTACATAAAGCGAGGGTGTAGGTGTGGATAGCGTCAGGAACTTGTCGTTGATTTTCGAACAAAAGATCGTTGGTGTTTGCGGCTCCTTCATGCCTGTGAGCACTTCGTTGGCTTGGCAGGTTCCCGTTCGCTCCACGAATTTTTCGGCGTCGATTTTGGTCAGGATGTTTTTCCCCGTCACCGGACAACAGGTCATCTCCTGAGCTTTGCCGTCATTGACGATGACTACGACCTCGCCGTCGTTGCATTTGCCGTAACCGCGCTTGCCGGATGCCGGTAGGCTAGCGCAAGTCTCATAGTTGACTTTGACGACAACAGAGCCGTCACTGTACGCGGCGAGATCGGTTGGCGCTTGGTCCCCCGAAGTTCCGGGGTCGCCACTGCCGCTGCCGTCAGTGGTTGTCCCGCCTTTGTTGCCATCGCCTCCGGCGTCCTTGGCGCCAACGTCTTTGCCGTCGGCGGCGTTTTGGCTGTTCACCTTGTCGTCGACGTTCGGGAGGTCACTGGCTTTGGTCCGGTCGCCCCCATTCGCTTTGCTTGTGGCCGATCCGGAGAAGTAGGACTGGGCACAGGACAAGGCCATCAAGATGATGGTGAGACCGACGCAGCGAATTTGTGTCATGCCTGCCACCTGGTTTCGCTATTGTTCATGGGATATTTATCGGTAGTTCAAAGCCAATTAATGAGTTGAATGGCGGGGAATCCCGCACCCGATCGGGGTGCGCCGCCGAAGGCGGTGACTAAACACTTGCCGACCCAATGGTGCTGCATCATGTGTAGTGCGCTGATGTAATGACATAATTTGGCATTTTCGCGAACTCCAGCTTGGCTCTTCGAGCCGTTACGGGAGGGACGTTCAGTTGAGAACGCCGTCACGGTAGCGATATGATGGAGGGAGCTCCCCATGCTTTCCCCCATAGCATTCCGAAGCATTTCAAACGAGGTGGTTCATGTTCGCTCGTGATACTCGCAGCACTTCACGTCGCCCATCGGTCGCCGCTGCGGCAATAGTCAGCGCCACCTTCGCCGTTACGGCGCTCTTTACCGGCTGCCTGCGCAAAGGTGACGATGGACAGAGTCAAGTCAAGGAAGCAACCCTCACGGGATTCACCTACGACCAAATCAAATTAACGGCTCTTTCGTCCGACGGCCAGCCGATCGCCGGCGTGTCGTTGGCTTACAATCTGCAGGCCTGGCAGCTCACCCTTTGGGACGATTCCGGCTTCGTTCCCATTCCGAGTCTTCCACACTGGAAGCATTCGACGGTTGACGGCGAGGTAATCGCCGAGACTGCAGCCGACGGCACGCTGACTAAAGAACGAGTTAAAATGACGACGAAGGCCATTGGCGGGCCGGAATCTCTGCTCCTTTTTTCTAACGCGCTTGCTTCCGTAACCTGCCCTAACGGGAAAGGGCAGTTTGTGGAACTTGGGCAATTCAAAGCTACAAAGAAGCAACCGGCTGACGATTCGGAGACCTGCGGTTGGGACTTCAAACATGCAACAGACACCAACAAGACCCTCGTGATGACTTGCCAGTCGTCCCTAACTGCTCAGGAAATCGGCCAAAAGGTTCAGGCAGTACTTGGGCAATGCGGCTGAGGAATTGATCGCCGCTTTTGGGAGGCGAAGTCGAAACAGCTGACGGCACTTGGGCTTGCACGGTCGACTTCGAACTCGAGAATTCTGCGGTCATCGGAAGTGTCGGGGCGAAATTGCTGCTGCCCGAATGCCGGTACGACTTCGCCTTTCCCTGGATTGGCGCAGAATAACGGTCGGGCCGCCAAACTACTTGAGCCAGATACTGAAATGGCGCACCGGCCCATTTGCCTAGCCTGGATGTACCGTGAAAGCCGCGAGCACCACCTGGATCACGGCTGGCACGGAATCACCGGTTCGGAGCTTCCTCTCTTCCTTGCATTCAGCCGAAATCGCAAGCAACCAGTTACGTACTTCAGCGAGGCGCTCTCGGACTTCGGGAAATCGGTCGAGCGGTAGGGTAATGGTTGCCCCTTGTACCGTCGAGGATGGACGCGCCAACTCGATAAAGCGCACCAAGTTTTCGGCGTATGACTTTGGCGTCCAGCGCACCGGCTGCCCAGGCACGTGGTCGCAGACAAATGGCGCTCTGTCCACGGCGACGAAGCCGCGAGCCGACGGCTCGATCAGACCGGTGTTCGTAAGAAGGTCCAGAACGGGTCCAAGCTGTTCCAGATGCCAATCAGGAAAGGTGTCGAGCAGGGTCTCCATTTGGCTTGGCTCGATACCAGGTCGGGCCTCGACTAATCTAACGACGATACTAGACAAGGCGTCGGAAAATATATTTTCCTGCAGCTCTTGTGGCTGAGCTTCCGTGACGAACGACCTGAAGTTGCAGGCGATGAATCGGTCAAGAAAGCGGACGACTTTGGAGTCTTCGTCCTCACAAATGGCCTTGAGGACGAACAATTGCGTTCGTCGTTCGCTGAATTCGGCAAACTCGCAAAACTCAACCGCGCGTTGGACCGACAGGCGCTTTCTCCCCTTGACGACGTCGGTGAGCAGCGACCGAGGCCACGCTAATTTGCCGGAGAAAAAGCGAGTGCTAAAGCGGCGATCGACTTGACGATTGACGTCCAAAAAATTCTCTAGGTAACCACGCACCGTAGCTTGGCTGACAAATTCCGGGAAGACGGCGCGAGGCTGCTTTGATCTTTTTTCGTCCATCAATTTAAACCCGCCGGAGCATGCTGGCAATAATAGGGCGTTCGACCCGGCTTCCAACCATTTAGTATTTAGTATGATTGCGATCCATCTCGCGATTGTCACTAGACTTCGCGGGAATTTCTGCACCCTGTCGGGGTGCGAACGCGGGTACGGTCGATTAAACCGGGTGGACCAAATAATGCTAAAGTATCTGTTGGTTACGTGGGGAGTTCGTCGAAAGCTCACCGCCAACGCATCATTTCCCGGTAATGGCTTAGTAATTCGGCCGCGGGTACGGCCCGGTCGTAGATCGCGAACTTGCCGATAGCCCCTTTGAAGAACGAGTGCAAATCGCGCGTGGCGACGCGCACCGGCGCATTGCCGGGCATCGGCACGACGCCGAACTGGCTGAGCGGCGTGGTCTTCCGCAAGACGCCATTCTTGAAAATGCTGACGTTCACTTGGTCGATGACCATCGCCACGTGAATCCACCGACGCGCCGTCACGGCGTCTTGAAAATAGGAACCTGAACCGAGGCCCCCCTGCAAATTGAAGGCGTAGCCCGAGATGCGGCTCGGCCGATCGGCGGTGTTGGTCGCCGAGTACATCCTCAGCGCGTATTCTTGCTCCCCCGTTTCGCCCTTGCCGGCCCAGTGCACGTAGCCGTCGCCTTCTTGGCGCGGGAATTCGAGCACGTCCGGACGGATCCACGCCTCGACCGTCAGCGCCCCGTCGGCTGGGACCGAGAAGGACGGCGCCGACGGAATTTCAAGATACTGCGACTGCCCGTCGAACACGGTGGCGGTGTCGCCGTTCTGCATGCGCGCTTTGGTGACTGGCGCGCTCGCCGGCTTGTACGTGCCATTGTGGCGTCCCGAGCCCAAGTCTTGCTCGGTCGCTCGACCCGTCGGGGCCGAAAGCGGCAAATAAAGGGTCGGCCGGCCTCCGAGAACCAAAAGGTCATAAGTCGAACCGGCCGCCGCGGGGGCCTGGGAAAGCACCGCAACGAGCGGGAACAAGAGTCGAAACGGGCGAAGGTGTGGTTTCATGGGGTCATCCTCTTGGGCCATTTGGGCGGGACATCCGCATTGGATAACGCGCAATCCCCGAACGAAAGAGCTCATGGTATAGTGCCGGCGAGCAAAAGAAAGGGTCCCGCATGCCTTCCGTTCCTGCTTCTTCTTTCGTCCCCAATTGGCTGGGCGACCGCGCCGGCAACCTTGCTTGGGAGGCCGCCGCCGCAGGCGCTGGACTCTTGCTGCTCTGCCTGTTGGCGCAAGTCGCCATACCGCTCCCTTGGACGCCAGTGCCGATCACCGGTCAAACGTTCGGCGTGACATTGATTGCCTTGACGTTCGGTAAGCGGTCGCTGCCGATCGTTCTTGCGTACCTCGGCCTCGGTGCCGCCGGCTTGCCGGTGTTCGCCGCGGGCAAGGCCGGTCTCGCCTGGGGCCCGACCGTCGGCTACTTGGTCGGCATGGTCGTCTCGTCGCTCGTCGTCGGCACGCTCGCCGATTTCGGCTTCGCCAAGCGCTTCGGCCAAGCGCTCGGCATCGGCTTTTTAGGCAGCCTGGCGGTGTTCGGCTCGGGCCTTTTCGTGCTCAGCTACTTCGTGCCACGCGACGCGCTGCTCACCGCTGGGCTTTGGCCGTTCGTGCCGGGTGACTTGATCAAGACGACGTTGGCGGCCGCCCTTGCCACGGGCGCGGCGAAGACGCGCCAACCGCGCCAAACTCGCCAAGCTCGCTGACATGAGCGTTTGGCTTTCGACCCTCGCCCTCGGCGCCGTGCTCGAACATGCGACGTTCGCCGGCGGCTGCTTTTGGTGCATGGAGGAGCCGTTCGACGGCTTGCCCGGAGTCAGCGAGGTCTTGCCCGGCTATACCGGCGGCACGAAGAACAAGCCGACCTACGCGGAAGTCTCAAGCGGCTCGACGGGTCACGCTGAAGCCGTCGACGTTACGTTTGATCCGGCGAAGATAACTTATGACCGCCTGTTAGACGTATATTGGCATCAAGTCGATCCGACGAACGCCGACGGCCAGTTTTGCGATCACGGCCACCAGTACCGTTCGGCGATTTTCTATCATGGCGAGAAACAGAAGGCGGCGGCGGAAGCCTCGCGCGCGGCGCTGAATCAACTGCCGAAGTTCAAGGCGAAGGTCGTCACGGAAATCACCGAAGCCAAGACCTTCTTTCCCGCGGAAGAATACCATCAGCATTACTACAAGAAAAACCCGGTCCGTTACGGCTACTACCGCTTCAGCTGCGGGCGCGACCGGGTCTTGAACGGGTTCTGGGGTGGCGGCGGCGGGGGTTCCGAAAAGGCTCCGCCGCTTTGAAATGGGCCATTCGGCGAGTTACCGGCTTCGGACGCGTTTACCGTCGGCAAAAGTGTATTTGCGGCGCTCGCAGCTTGGCGTTACACGGCTGCCAAAGCGGTCGCGCAACCGTTTTGCGAGGTCCAGCTGCACCGCCGGTTCTCCGTGGTTGAGCAAGATGTCTGGCGGCGCCTTATCCATCCGCGCGATCCAGTCGATGATGTCCTGGTAGTCCCCGTGCGAGGAGAGCGCTTCCAACGTCAACATCTCGGCGGCGATTGGGACTTCCTGGTGGTAGATCCTGAGGGTCGCGAGCGGAGCGGAGTTCTCTTGAAGGTAGCGTCCTTTGCTGCCTGCGGCCTGGTAGCCGCAGAATAGGACCGTATTTTTTGGACTGGGGAGGCGAGCCTTCAGATGTTGGAGAATCCGGCCGCCATTTAGCATACCGGAAGCAGAAATTACCGTCATGGGGCCGTCCCGCATGCACGCGAGCATGGACTCATCGGGAGACCCGGTGACGTCGAACTGGGCAGGCTTAAGGGCTTCTCCGTCGTTGTCGGTCTGCGGATCCAAAATATGGTCCTCGGCGTGACGCAGGCAGATTCCCATCGCTGACGCAGCCATCGGACTGTCGAGGATTACCGGCGCGATCGGAATCGCCTTGGCGTCCTCGAGCAGCCGCAACATGTACGTAAGTTCTTGGGCGCGGCCGACGGCGAACGCCGGAATGACCAGGACTCCGCCTCGCGCATAAGTGCGGTTCACGACTTCCGCCAAGTGCTTCAAGCTGTCGGTGCGCGGCTGCAGGCGATCTCCGTAAGTGGACTCCATGACGAGCAGGTCGGCGCCGTGAATGACGTCCGGGCCGCGCAGAAGGTGAGACCGGCCGTTGCCGAGATCGCCGGAAAAGACGACCGTGAACGGACCGTCGTCTGTCTCGCAGGCTAACTCCACGAAGCTCGAGCCGATGATGTGGCCGCTGCGCGTGAAGCGAAGCGAAAGGCCGTTCGCGAGGGGAATCCACGTGTTGCGTGACGCAGGACTGAGTTTGCGAAGCGCGAACTCCGCATCCTCCGTCGTGAACAGCGGGGTCGCCGGTTTGTGGCTGGACTTTCCCGAGTCGTTGGAGCGCGCGGCGAAGTCCTCTTCCAGGTGCGCCGCATCAAGGAGAAGAATCCGCGTCAAGTCGACCGTGCCTTCGGTCGCGTGAATCTTGCCGTTGAATCCCTGTTTGCATAGGCAACCTAGATAGCCGGTGTGATCGACGTGGGCATGGGTCAGGATGACGCCCGTCAAACTTGCCGGACTGGGCTCGAAGGGCTCCCGGTTCCGCTGTCTCATCGCCTGGTTGCCCTGAAACTGACCGCAGTCGATCAACCAGGATTGGTGACGGTACGTCACCAAAGTTCGGCTACCAGTTACGGAGTCGAAGGCGCCGAGGAATTCAATCGTAAGCGACATGGGAACCTCGAGCCGTATCGTGTGTTCGCCTAGCTCTTACTGCCCTTGGCTTCTTTGATGATTTCTCTCAATTCCAAAAGCAGACTTCTGACGTCATCGGGAATGTTGGTCCCACTCGATCCAGAGAAGCCGACCGTGTAGGCCTCTTCCAGCATGGCATAAGCCTTCGGCGCGAACGCCGCCGCGGGAGCCAGGCGGATGGCCGATTCGAAGTCGAACTCCATGGGGGAGATCCAAAACGAATGACCGATCAAGGACTCGGAGATACCGAGCAAGTAGTAGGCTTCGGCGACGTCGGCGCCGCGATCCGGATGCCCGTGAATGTAGCGGTTCAGCAAGGCGCCTGCCGTGATGAATTGGATCAAGGCGTCGCGGTCCCGAGGATATTCCATGATCGCCCGGCCGTCGTTCAGGATGCCGCGGGCCGTGTCGATGTCCGTTTTTTCCAAAACCTTGGCCTCGCTCATTTTGGCGAGCGTCTGCTGCCAGCGCTGTAGCTGCTCGCCGACCAAAGGCGGCGTGTCGGGCCGCGCCATGATCTTGGCCAGCGTCGCCGTTGGCCGGGTCAGGTCGTTTTTGACTTGAATGCAGATCTTCAAGTAGTCGGTGAAGGCATTGAGCATGATGATCGAAGACGGTTCCGAGTCCTTGGCAGCGAAGATGGTCTCGTACTCCTTCAAGGCGTCATCGAATTGGCGCGACACGATGAACAAGTGCGCCCGGTCGAGCGGCATGAGCTTTTCGAGTTTGACGTCGGCGAAGAATTTGTCGGCCTTCGGAAATTTGTGGTTCTCGGGATAGCGCGAGTGGCATTCCAAACAGTTGTCCGTTATGTGGAGCAGAATGAACTGAGCTTCCTCGAAACGACCGCGAGCGTACCAGCGGTCGAGGCGCCGGGCGTCGAAGGCGAGGGACTTGGCGACGAATTCGAAGCCCCGTTCCTTTTGAAGCGAATGCTTCTCGAGGTTCTGGGCGTTGTCGCTAAGCGTCTTCAGCTGCTTTTGGATTTTCGCTCGATTCGCGGTCGCCGTGAACGCCTCGTAATCGAAGCTCAGCGGTAAGACTATGGAGAGCGGTTGGAAGATCGAATGCATGATGCTTTGCGTCGCGACGTCGCCCGTGGGCTTTGGCGCTTCCTTCTGGCCTTCCGCTTGGGCCGCGTAGGGAGTGGCGAGCAGTAGCGTGACGACGAGCTTGACGGCGACGTCGGTGTTAATTTGGAATCCGGGCGTGTTCATTCTTGCCTCCTTGCAGCACAGATTAAGGTTGAAGACCGTCGACTAGGGCTCGGCGAGTTCGAGTTTGTGCTTTTCCATCCGGTACCGCAGCGTGTGCCGGGAAATGCCGAGGAGGCGGGCGGCCCGGGTTTGATTCTGGTGGGCCTTCTCCAACGCCTGCAGAAGAAGGCTACGTTCGACCTCCTCTAGGTTGATCCCCGAGGCCGGGAGCAAAAACTCCGGACCGGTCGGAGCCGAAAGCGCGAGGTGTAGGGGCTTCGGCGCCGACTTCAACTCGCTGGCGTGTTCTGGAGACGGCTCGGCGACTGCTGGTTCCCCAGTCGCGACGGCCGGTTCACTGCGCGACAATGGCGGGCCTTTGACGGCGTCAATCTCAAGGTGTGCTGCGCGGATGACGGTCGGTTCGTAAAAGACCAGCGCTCGCTGCAGGACGTTGCGGAGTTCGCGGACGTTGCCGGGCCAACTGTGGGTCTTTAGCTTGGCGATAGCTTCGGCGGAAACTGCCGGCTCCCCAATGCCGAGGTCTCGTGCAAG
>JAYWBY010000671.1:0-21971 GCA_043781115.1 Pseudomonadota bacterium | reverse complement strand
CGCCGAGCTCCTTCGCTGGGTTAGCGGCGTCCTGCACGAGTCGTACGATCAAGAGATGTTCATGTCGATGGTCGTCGTCGACCTCGATCTCGAGCGGGGGGAGGTGATCGTCGCGAGCGCCGGGCACCCTAACCCACTGCTCGTTCCCCGCGAACCAACCGACGAGCGGCTGGAACGTTCCGCAGAAAATCCCGGCGGACCTGGGCTTGGTGGAGTCCTGACGCTGCGGGTCAACGGCGCCATTCTTGGCAACGACCCTCAACCAGAGTACCGCGTCCGGCGGGCTCCGTTGCGCCCTGGTGACCGGCTCGTGCTCTGCACGGACGGTCTGACCGACGCGGTCAATGCCGAGCGTCAGGCGTACGGCCGGAATCAACTTGCCCGCGCCTGCGCCAAGGCGCGCAATCTGTCGGGCGGGGAATTCCGCGATGCGATCTTGGCCGACGTCCGGCGCCATGTGGGCGGAGCAAGGCCGTACGACGATCTGACCCTAGTGGTCGTCGAAGTGCTGGCAAAGGCCGAGACGGCCGCGGCCTAGACTTCATTCGTCCGGGTGTAGAAAGCCGAGGTGCAGGAATGCCGAAATCACGGACGTCATGGTGCCGTTGCACTTGGGACAGACCAGGAGATCGAATTCTTTGATGTCCGTCAGAGCATCCACTTCGAACACCTGCGTCTCAATCGCCTTGCAGGCATCGCATTCGAACGGCACGCGCAAAGACGCGATGCGGCTCGCATAGGCGGTGGTCGGCAAGAGATTGCAGAATTCCATGAAGGGGATACTGCAGTTGATGAACTCGAAGCTCGACGTCTCGGACAGCGTGTTGAGAAACTTGATCCAATCACGCATCCCCGTCGAGGTGATCAAGTCCAAGCCGCCGCAGTCAAAGACGACGTTTTGGCGGGCCAGCACCGGGAGCTTGGCCTCGAGGGCCGTGGCTACACCCGCTTCGAGTTGCCCGACGAGGGTGACGAGCGAGACCTTGCCGCCTCGTTGCGCTATGGAGATTTTCAACAAAGAATCACCTCGAAAGCTCGCGCTTGGAATTCCAGGATCGCTCGTAAAGGTCGCTGGCCGATCCCAGCACGTCGGCCTGACGCCCGGAACTCAGTCTCAATGATAAGGAACGGTAGTGGCCGGTGGCAAGCGCGGCGAGCTGAGTCATGTGATGCCGGGCGGCCCAGCGAGCCAACGCGACCCAGAACCGCAATTCGTGGTCTATGCAGGAGAAGCGGCTCGATGATTCCGCGAGCTTTCCGAGCATCGCCAGGCTGCGTTCGAGCGAAACGACCGGATCGTAGCAGTCGTCGAAGTCCAGGGCGACGGAGCGAAGGAATCGCTCGCCTTCGCTGGCGAGACCCTTCAACTGTATGAGCTTGGCGGCGGCGGTCAGACTCAGCTCGATTGAGGTCTCGCGTGCGGCGCGAACGTGCAAGGCCGCCTCGAGGATCCGGGCGCCGAGGTAATGGGGCTGGCCTTTGCGCACGGCCCGCGTCAACAGGCCGATGTCGCCCGACCGTTGGCTAGACTGAATCAGCCGCTCCCACTGCCACGACTCCGCGTTCGCGGACTCCGGCGAACTCCCCGAGAAAGCGTCGAGCATTGCCGTGGCGGCGTCGAGGTTGCCGGCTAAGCGCGTGGCGCGAACTCGTTGCAGGCGGACTAGCTGGGTCATTTCGGCGCTTAAACCAGCGCTTTCTCCTTCAGAAAACGCGTCAAGGGCCAGCTCCGCCTGGCCTAGGCGCAGGGCGGCTTGGCCAAGGCTGAATTCGATGGCCGCCGCGACAGGTCGGCCGCCGCGCCGGCCCAGATGGAGAGCGCGCTGTTGCTCGAATGCGGCGCGCCAGGCGAAGCCGTCGCCCAAGAAGGCGCGGGCGTCGGCTAAATAAATTTCGCTATAGAGATAAGAAAGTTGCGAGTCACTGGCTTTGATCCCGTGAGTCTGCAGAATAGCGCACGCGAGATTCCGGAGGCCGGTGAGACGCGAGGGAGTGAGCCCTCCGAACTCGGCATGATGCTCGAGCATCGTCAGGATATAAAAAAAGCGCAGGAGCTGTTCGAGGTCGCTCGGCGCCGATTCCAGGATTTGCGCTTGTTTGGCGAGGTAGGTGAGCTTCTTGTCCGCTGAGTAGGCGCGGCACTTCTGCTCGACGATTTTTGCCGTGGTGATGCGCGTCCGCTCGATGTTGACGGAGGTCCAGGCCTTGGACTTGGCGGGGCTCTTCATGGTAGCAAAGCCGATTTGGTTATATTTATATGATATCAGGATGTTATTGAAAAAACTAGATAGACTCTCGGCAAATCTCAATGCGCCGCTATGAGCAATTCCAATTTATATAACAATTAATGCATGTTATATTAATTTATCCGCTCCTTCAGTCGTGCGATTGTCGCACCAAAAGGCGGCTGATTTGGCCCGCCATTCCTCCCTAATTATCAGTTTTAATTAACTTTCTTGGCGTGCGCCCGCAGTGGCATCTACCTTGCTTTACAAGCTGTAAGACTTTCGAAACCAACAAGCCAAGCCAGCCACACGCCCCGGAGGTATTATGAGTTTCTTTCGCGCTATATTGAAGAAAGGCACCGCGGCGATCGGTGGCCCTCAGAGTGGTGCATGCTTGGCCAGCGTCATGATCAGCTTGGGCATCGGCAGCTTCATTACTTCGATTATGGCTGTCACGCTGACGCGGGCAGGGAAAGAAGTCTCCGTCATTACCGACGATGCCGACCTACGGGATCTCCGCTTGCGTTTGGCGACCGTCGAAGATTGCGTCAAGACTCGCGCGGCGCATCCGACCTGCAATTCTCCCTACATCAACTTGATCGACGGCTTTGGCAAAAACGTCGTCGAGAAATACATCAGCGATGCCAAGGTCACGAAGTTCAGCAAATATGCCGTGCGGGCCGAATGCCACAGTCGCAAATTGGTAATTAAGGTTGCGCGCAACGACAAGGTTAACCTTGGACACTTCGATTGGACCAACTCCCGCGATCTCTTTCCGCCGAAATCGTCCATCATTTTTACCTGCCCTTATCCTTGAAGGATCTTGCGATGAAGACAACAGGCAAGAATTCCGGATTTGGCATGCTGGAAGCGATAATTGCCGTGTCGGTTGCTGGGATTTTTATCGTAGCTTTCACGAGATACCTTGCGTATTCGGCGCAGACCAACTCCGTGTTCGACAGGAAGCAGCAGGTCGAGTTGGTCCGCCAGTACGTTGAAAATCAGTTTGATTGCGAAGAGACGTTCAAGCAGCTGAATCTGCACCCGTCGACGTGTGGCAGTCCGAACAGCTATATCGACGGCTATGACTTCGACGGCAACAAGATTGCCACGGCTGATCAGCGCGCCGTCCTTCCCGGAAAATCCTTTGGCCTAAGAATCAGCTGCCCTAAGAGCAACAAAGAACTCTTGATCGAGACCAAACGCTACGCGAGCGACGGCACCGGCCGGCCGGCCTACAACGCGTTGACCAAGGAAAAAGAGGATTGGATCGATCCGTTCCACGGGCTTTCGCCCTATGTGGAATATGCCACCAAGCGGCCGATTCTCGATTTCGAGACCATTCCCGGCACTCATGAAGGATTTAACATCGTCGCGAGTAACGCCTTCTTCAAGGCGCGCTACGGACTCTGGTTTGAGAACGAGCAAGGCGGCAGCTTGAACCTGGTCAGAGTGGTGGACGAAAATGATCCGATCGACCCAGCGGTCGTGGGCTGGGATTCCTATCTTTGCCCAAGGATCGTCCAAACTCCGCCTTTGCCGCCTTATCTAAAGCATGAGCACCACAACCGCCTTTGTAACGGCGGCAACGCCGGCACCTGGATCATGTCGACCAGTAGTGCGACCAATACGACGGACATAACCTTCGTCGTGCACTACTTGGTGCCGGTCCAAAAGCTGGCCTTCGACCTCGCCGACTTGGACGGCACGGAACACTATACGATTACTGCATTTGAAGATGACGCGCATCGCCATGCCCTGCCGACGACGACCACCCCAAGCGTCATCGATGGCGGCGGCGGCTATGGCGCCGGGTCCGGCAACAACAAACTGACCCACGTCGAAGTCAGCGTCGGCAAAAAGTTCATGCGGTCCATTCGCATTCACGGGCATAAGCGTATCGCCGAGTATGGTTTCGGCTTCGACAACTTTTCGACGGGGATTGCCCCTTGCCGAGGCTGGTGAGAGGGGGGGGGACTCCCCACCATCCGTAAAGCATTTTCGACCCGGACGAAGGCGCTAGGGATTGGTCGTCGGCGTCGGCGGTAGCCCAGGCGTGGTCGTTTCCCGTCGGCCTGCGGCGTGGGCATTGCATACGCGACCGCCAACGCGCAAGCCGACGCTTACGCCGACACCGACGTTCAGGACTCGCAGCCTCAGGCGGCTTAGCGGCGCATCTTCAAATCGAAGAAGCTAGGGATTGATCGTCGGCGTCGGCGGTAGCCCAGCATTTTTATAAAGCCGCAGCCTAGTTAGTTTCTGGCGCGAAATAAAATTTCGTGCCAGAAACTATCCTGAGCGTAGCGAAGGATCTCGTGAAATCAATCTGTTAAGCGCGAGATCCTTCGCGACTTTGTCCCTCAGGATAGTTTCTGGCGCGTTTCACGCCAGAAACTAGTTAATCGGGGCGTGCTCGACGGACGCCGGCGTCGAACGCAAGCGAATGGCGCCGAACTCGCTTAGGTCCGACGGACGAGCCGGTTCGAAAACGGCGTCGACTGCGATGGGTTTTGCTTCCGGAATCAACTTACCGGGATTCAAGATGCCCTTCGGATCGAGCGTCGCCTTCAAGGCGCGCAGCGCCGTCAAGCCCGTCGCGCTCACTTCCTCTTCCATCCACGGCATGTGCTCGTATCCGATCGCATGGTGATGGCTCAAGGTGCCGCCGGTCGCCATGAAGACGTCGGTGACCATTTTCTTGTAGCGGTAGTACTGCTCGAGCTCTTTGCCTTGGATCTGCTTCGCGGCGTACGTGAAGTAGAGGCAGGCGCCAGTCTGATACGTATGGGAGATGTGGCAACCGACGTAGCCGTTGCCTCCGTCCTCTGCCGCGAACCGGTCTTTAATCGCTTTGATCGTGGCGTTGTAAAGCGGTAGGACGTTCGTCCAAGTCGCCGACGTTTCCGACACGTCGCACATCACGGAGTAGTCCATGACGTAGTCGCGGAGGTACGGCACGTTGAACTTGTCTTTCGACCAGGTCTTGCCGACGGATTTGCCGAGCGGGAAGCCGCCGTTCTTCTTCATGATGTTGAGCGCTTCGTAGCGGGTGTTGGCGACCGCTTCTTCCGTGCCCTCGAAGCCGACGACCATGATGCAAGGCGCGGTGTAGCCCGAGCTCTTGAGGTAGGCCTTGATTGGCTTTTGGATCAGGTTCTCGAGACCCTTCTTCGGCGCCTTCATGTTGAAGGCCAATTCGGTCTCACCGGCGTCTTGCAGACGAACCATCGACGGGATGAACTTCCTTTCGAGACACTCTTGGATCGCCGCGACGCCTTCTTCGAAAGTCTTGAAGAGGAAGCCGCGATAGTCCTTCACCGCCGGCGAACGGTGCACGCGCATCGTCGCTTCGGTGATGACGCCGAGCACGCCTTCCGAGCCGAGCATCAAACGGTTGAGGTCAGGACCGGCGGACGACGCCGGCACTTCCCTCGAAACGATCGTACCCGCGGGGGTCACCATCTTGATGGCGACGGCCATGTCTTCGATCTTGCCGTATTCGTCCGACTGCATACCGGCCGAGCGCGTCGCCAGCCAACCGCCGAGGGTCGAATATTCGTAGGAGTCGGGATAATGACCGAGGGACCAGCCTTGGGCTTGGAGGTCGGCTTCCATCTTCGGGCCGAGGGCGCCGGCTTCTATTACGGCGGTGCGCGAATATTTGTCGACCTTCAGCACGCGGTTCATGCGGCGCATGTCGAGGCACACGATCATGCGCTCTTTGTCGTCCTTCGGATCGACGCCGCCGACGATGTTCGTGCCGCCGCCGAAGGGAATGACGCAAACGTCATGGGCGTTGGCGCATTCGATGATCTTGACGACGTCGTCGTGGCCTTCCGGGAAGACGATAAGGTCGGGCGCTTGTTGCACGTAGCCTTTGCGGGCCATGTACAAGTTCGGGTAGCTCTTGCCGTAGCAGTGATGAAGCCGCTCTTCGTCGTCGCTGGTCAGCTGGTTCGAGAGCAGGAGCTCGCTCAGCGCGGCGACGAACTTTTGGTTCAGTTGCACGGGCGGTAGGATGAAGTCGGCGCGGGCGATCGGCGGCGACAAGCGCTCTTCCGTAATGCCGAGCATGCCGCGAATCCACGGCCAGAGGGTCGGCTTTTCGCTCATCGGGAAACTGATCTTCGGGTCGCCCCAGCCCCACCACTTCATCATAAAATCGTTACCTCAAGGCCGCCCGCAAGGGCACCTGGGCCGGAGACGGGAAGTAGTTCTGTTTGATGCCGCGCTCTATATACACGCTTAGGAGGTTGTGGTCGATCTTCGGGCAGCGGATTCCGCGGGGCTCGAGGACCTGGCGGGTCAGCGTGCAATCCGTCCGGCAGCTGACGCTGAAGTCGAATTGTTCCTTGCGGAACCACCACTTAAACGCCTTGACGGTGTAGCTGTTGTATTCGACCCCGTCCATGCGCAGCTCGCGGTTGAATAGGAGGGCCCGGTACTCGTCCTGGGGCACGATCTCGATGGGGTAGCCCAGGTCCGAAATGACGCGGGTCGTTTCGCTGTAGGTCTGCGCGTGCGGGTTGGTCAAATGGTAGGTCTGCTGCATCGCCGGCTCTTTCAAAGCCAAGTGAGCGGTGGCGCGGCTGACGTAATCGACGGGCGTGACGTCGAAGAAGACGTCGGAATAAATCGCGACGCCCGTCTCGATGATCGTCTTGAAGATGTCGTAGAAGAGGCCCGAGACGTTGGTTTGGCCTTGCGGGTAGTTGCCCGTCTTGCTCTCGCCGAAGATCTGTCCCGGGCGGACGATCTTCCAGTTCAAGCCGCGCTCTCCGGACGAGCGCACGAGATTCTCGGCGATGAACTTCGATTGCTGGTACGTCATGTGCTCGAAGCCTTGGCCGACGTCCAAATCTGTTTCGCGGAAGACCAAGTTGCCGTCGAAGGTCTTGTCTCCCATGACGGTGTAGGTCGAAACGTAGCAAAGGTACTTTTGCTTCGTCTTCAGGCAGAATTCGATGATGTTGCGCGTGCCGCCGACGTTGATCGGTTCGATTTTGTTGAAGCGCGCGAAAAGGTTGGTGGACGCGGCGCCGTGAATCGTCACGTCGACGACGTCGGCCAATTCGTCGTAATCTCGTTGGCCCAAGTCGAGGCGCTCGCCGGTGATGTCGCCGAGGATCGGCCTCACGCGCGCGTCGAACTCGTCGTCGAGCTCGCCGGTCGGGTCATAAGCGCGCAAGAGACCGCGCACGCGGTTCAGCGCCTCTTCGTTCGTCGGCGCGCGCACCAGACAAAAAATGTCGCTGTCGGTCGTCTCAAGCAACTCTTTGAGGAGACTGGCGCCGAATACTCCGGTGGCTCCGGTCAGGAATACATTTCCGCTCGAAATCTCGGCCAGCTGCATCAAATCTCCACCGTCCACTTGAGACACACTTTATCCGGCAAAAATGAGGTGATTTATATAATCCTTAACAAGGCCTAGAGGGAAGGACAACCTCAAGTTGCGAGGTGGTTTGGGGAATCCGTCGCTGCGAGGCGGGCGTGCGCCCCGGGGGCGAGGACGAGGAACGCCTCGGAAGCCACGCCAGCCTTGGCTTTCGCCGCATCGAGGTCGGCCAAGGGCGCGTCGATCGACTCGTCGCCGAGCTGAAACGTCCCGTGGTGGATGGCCAGGCTCACCTTCGTTTCGAGGTCTTGATGGGCCATGACCGCGTCGTCCGGCGACATGTGGAACGCCCGCATGAACCAGCGAGGCTGGTAGCAGCCGATGGGCAGGAGCGCCAACGCCATGGGCCCCAAACGTTTGCGGACTTCCATGAAGTGCGGGCCGTAGCCGGTGTCGCCAGCGAAGTAAACACGCCCGGCCGGAGCCTCGACGACGAAGCTGCCCCAAAGCGTCCGGTCCTGATCGAATAGACCCCTACCGGAAAAATGCCGGGACGGCGTGAAAGTCACCTTCACTCCGGGCGCCACGAGCGCGCCTTCCCACCAGTCGAGCGGTTCGGCTTCGGTCAGGCCGTCGATCGCCAGCGTTCTCTCGACGCCGTGACCGCAAAAGAGCCGCGGGGAATCGCGCTCGACCAGCCGCCGCATAGACGCCATGTCGAGGTGGTCATAGTGATCGTGGCTGAGCAAAATCACGTCGATCTTCGGCAAATCGTCGAACGAGACGCCGGGGGCGCGAACTCGCGGACTGCCTAGCCAGGGGAACGGTCCGACGCGCGGCGACCACACCGGGTCAGTGACGAAATTCAACCCCGCCGTTTGAATCAATACCGTGGAATGATTGATAAAGGTGGCCCTGAGCTCGTCTCCGTCTACCCGGGAGGGAGGCGGTGGCAAGGCGGCGTCCTCGACCCATTTCGGCCAACCTTCCGGTTCGCGGCTCCAAAGCCAGCGGAAAACTTCCCTCGACCAGCTGCCGGTCGGCTCGACGTTCAGAAAGCGGCGGCCGTCATAATGCGGCCGCGCCGGCCCCGAGTGACGGGCGGAACTGAAGAAGCGGCGTTGGTAACGAACAAGGCGCATCGACCAATTCTATAGATCGGTTTTGCGCTTTGACGCCACTCATGGCAATTTAGTCTATGAGGGTTCGTGGTTTACCGGTGCGGCTGAAAATGGGGGCCGCTTCAAAGGAGAGGGAATGAGGATCTACCGAGGATTGGTGATGTTGGGTGTCGTGTCGATGTTCGCGGCGTTCTCCGGTTGCTCCGGCGATGAGAAAGAGGCAGAAGAACCCGTTGCGGACGATAAAGCCGCCGCCGAAGAAGAGCCCGCCGAGCCCGCGCCGGCTGCCGAACCCGCGCCGGCTGCTGAGCCCGCTCCGGCGCCCGCGCCCGCGCCGACTCCTGCTCCCGCGGAGCCGACTGGCGCAAAAGTCGTTCGCTACGTCGTTCCGTTTGCGCTGAACGTGCGCACGACGCCCGATCACGCCGGCAAAGTGAAGCGCTGGGTGAAACGCGGCGACAAACTCGAAGTCGTCATCACCGGCGAATGGGCGCAAATCGGTCCCGGCGAATTCGTCTCGGCGAGCCGCCTCGCCGAAACCAATCCCGGCCCGAGCAAGGGTTCGTCCGGCGGCGCGCCGAAGGCGAAAAAAGTGAAGAAAAAGGCCAAGAAGTAAGGCCTGACTCGAGGCGCCTGTTTTTAGCGACTGGGCCTTATGGTTGATTGAGAGCAGCGCCTCCTTCGCGGGGGCGCTGTGGCTCTATGCCCTGACGGCTTTTCTGCTTGGGCGGCGGCACCGTGTCTACCTGGCCGATCTCTCGCCGGAGCGTCCGGACGCCGGTTGGCCGAGTCTGGCGGTGGTATTCGCGGCGCGCAACGAGGCGCCTGGCATCGAAGCCGCGACCCGCTCGCTGCTCGCGCTCGACTATCCGGAGCTCCGCGTCGTCGCCGTAAATGATCGCTCCTCCGACGCTACCGGCGAGATTCTGCAACGGCTCGTCGAACGTGACGCCCGCCTCACCGTCATCGACGTCGACGTTCTCCCCGCGGGTTGGCTCGGCAAGAACCACGCGTTGCAGCGCGGCATCGAGGCCACGAGGAGTGACTACGTCTTGCTTACCGACGCTGACGTGGTCTTCAGCGCAAAAGCCCTGAAGAAGGCCGTCGGTTACGCCGTGGCTGCGGGCAAGGACTTGGTCACGACGTTTCCCGCGATGCTCAACGACGCCGG
This sequence comes from Pseudomonadota bacterium, assembly GCA_043781115.1. Classification (GTDB taxonomy): domain Bacteria; phylum Bdellovibrionota_B; class Oligoflexia; order Oligoflexales; family CAIYRB01; genus CAIYRB01. The sequence goes on along the minus strand of JAYWBY010000671.1, from coordinate 12,119 downwards.
CGTCTTTGAAAAGGCGTTCGTCGCGCTCTTCTCGATATTGCTAGCGATGAAACACCAAAATTGGATGATCGAGAGCCCGAGGTGGCGGAGTTTTCTCGGCATCGGCGCCTTCAATCTCGTCAGGCGGCAAGCACTCGAACACATCGGCTGCTTCGATCACTTGCGGCTTTCGGTCGACGACGACGTACGTCTCGGAGAAGCGCTGAAAGTTCACGGCTTCAAATTGAAAGTCACGTACGGTACCGGCGAAGTGGAAGTGAAGTGGCAGCCGAGCTTTTACGGTTACGTCATTGGACTGGAGAAGAACGGCTTCGCGGGCCTGCGCTTTTCCTTCGGGGAATTGGCGTTCGCACTGATTGGCACGGCGGTCGTTTGCGCAGGACCGTATGTTGCGCTGTTCGTCGGTCCGGCGTGGAGCCGGGGCGCCGCTTTGGTGGCGCTCCTCGCTCTCGCCGGGCTAATGCACGGCGTCCGGAGGAGCACCAGCGTCAGCGCGTGGTACGTCCTGATCTTGCCGGTGTCCGAGGTGTTCTTCGAGTGGGCGCTGGTTCGCTCGGCGTTTCTGACGCTGAAACGCCGAGGCATCGTTTGGCGCGAGCATCACTATCCGCTCGCGGAACTCAAAGCTCACGTCAAAGAACGAGACACCTGGATGTCCGCAGCCTGGAAAGGGGTCCGGCACCTCCGGTAAGTTGCTGATTTGAGATCGTTTTAACTCGGGACACCCACCGAGTTAAAGTACCTCTCAAACCGGGGACTTACCGGAGGTGCCTGACCCCTTCAGCCGCGAATGAGCGTTTGAAGGCGGGAAAGGGCGGTTTCGAGGGTGGCTTGGTTCGGTCCGAACGAGAAGCGGACGTAACTTTTGAAGCGGGACGAGCCGCCGCGGCGGCGTTTGCCGGGGTTTACGTCGAAGAATTCGCCCGGCACGGTGATGATCTTCTGTTCGAGCGCGGCGCGGAAAAAGCCCATGCCGTCGCTCAGGGGCGCCGGCAAGTTGGCGACCGAACCCCAAGTATAAAACGTGCCGTCGGGCGCCGCGTCGAAGCGAATGCCTAGGTCCTTCAACGCCGGCAGCATCCAGTCGCGCTTTTTCGAAAACGTTTGTTGGATGGCGCGCGTCTCGCGCTTGACGTGGTCCAGTTCGAGCAGCGGAATCGCGGCGCGTTGCAGGGGCTTCGAGCCGCCGCCGTCGAGGAAGGAACCGGCGCTCGCCAGCGCTTCGATGACGTGCTTCGGGCCGACCGCCCAACTGACGCGCCAACCCGGGTAGCGCCAGTTCTTCGTGAACCCATCGAAGAGCAGCACCGGGTCCTTCTCGACGTCCTGGACGTAAGCCGCGGCGCTGGCGATTGGCGGCTCGCCGATGCCGCCCCGGTAAATGTAGTGCGAATAGAATTCGTCGACGAGCATCGAGCAGTCGAGCTCGCGCGCCAGTTCGATCCAGCGAGCCATATCCTCGCCCTGGACGAGCTTGCCGGTCGGGTTGCACGGGTTCGAGAAGAGAAGGGCCGAAAGACCCCGGCCGAGCACTTCTCGGCGGAGGTCCTCGGGAGAAAAGGCGTAGGCCTTGTCGCCTTCGAGCAAGATCGGAATCGCGGTGAAGGCCTTGAAGATGTCGAGGAGCTCTTCGTACGCGGTGTAGTCCGGCAGAAAGTGGCCGAGGTTGACGCTACCGAGGCTGGCGGCGGCGCGCGTCAGAAGCGTCCGGCCGCCGCCGGCGACGCAGACGTTTTCCGCGGAATACTGCGACGGCAGGCCGCGGCGGAAGAGTTGATTGTAGAGTGAGGCCACGGCTTCGCGGAGTTCCCAGAGGCCGGCGGCCGGCGCGTATTCCTGATCGTCGATGCCGATAGTCAGGGCGCGCACGCGCGCCGGCGCGCCGGGAAGGTCGCCCGTTTCGGGCTGCCCCTGGCCGAGGTTGCACCAATCAGGATGGCCGCTCTCGAAGCCACGCCGCTGGGCTTCGGTCGTTACGTAGATGACGCCGGTGCGGGGAACAGCGCGGAAAGCCTGCGCCGAAAGCTCTTTTGACAAGGCTTGGGTCCTTTTGCGAGGAGGCTCTCAGGATGAAAAGTGACGCGTCATTCTAATCATAACACATTGATAATAAAAGGTTATTGTGAATCAATCCGATAAAATTAACGGTTTTTCCCTGAAAAGTCGAAGAGTCCTAGGAGAGTGAGGAATGACCGCATGCGCAGGAACGTCTTACTTCGAGTCGCCGGGCTAGCAATATCGACCTTTGCCGCCTCGGCTTGCCAAACGGGCGCGGGCGGCTCGGCGACCGAATCCGTGGCGACGCACGGCGACACCCAAGCGTTCGCCAACGACGACGCCTTCCGCTCGTGGTTCGCCTTTTATTATCGTGATCCGCAGCCGGAGCGGCTGACGGCGGCGCTCCAGTTCATGCAAGCGCACAAATACCTCGACGAATTCCCCGACATCGCCAGCGTCTTCCTCGCGCACGTCCTGGCAGCCAACCCGAAAGACATGAGCCAGTGGGTCGAGCACGATTGGCAACCGCTGGTCGGCGCGCAGTGGAGCGTCATCCTCGTGTCGCTTTGGATGGTGCACACGGAAGAGTCCGATGCGCTACTTCACAAGTATCTGGCGCGGGCCGACGAGCAGCACAAGGACCGGATCAAGAACTTGCTCGGGCACGACCCGGCCGACATCGACCCGCTCAAGGCCAAAGTCGTCGATCCGCGCCAAATCAATTTGATTTGGGCGGCTTTCAGCGCCACCGGCGACGAACGCTACATACACAAAGTCATCGATTACGTGCATTTCTACGGCGAGAACGGCGACCAGACTCAGGGCATGATCGGCGAAGCCGCCATCATGACGCTGGCAAACAATGCTTTGCAACATCCCGCCGTGGCCAAAGTTTGCAACGACCTCGACAACACGCATCCGGACCCGAAGACGCGGCTCCTCTTGCAAGCGATGCTGACGGCTTTGGCTCAAATGAGCAAAGAAGGCAGCCTGGGCGACACCGCACATTGAACGGTCGCCGAGCGATCAGGGCCTTGCCCAAGCGCCGAGGCTGCTCCAGCTCTTCTTGAAGGGTTCTTTGGTGCCCTTGCGCAGCGCCTTCGCGTCGTCGTCGCCGAGCACGTGCTGCAGGTAGTAGTACTGAATGTCGGCCAAGGCGCCGTCGAACGCTTTGACTCGCGCGTCGGCGGCGCCGTAGCGGAACTCGACGTTCGGGATCTTGGCGTCGGTCAAGGCGCGGTCCACCTTGTCGACGTTCTTCTTCTTGTCGTCGACGAAGACGATCTTGGCGGGCTTAACGCCGGCGAGCGCCAAGAAGGCCAAAAGCACCTTGCCTTTGTCGTTGCCGTTGGCGAAGAGCACGCCTTGGTGGAAGCGGGTCTCCGTCTTGACGCCGGGGCCAGCGGGGAGCGTCAGATCGCCTTCGGCGACCACGGCCTTCACGAAGCTGATGCCGACTTGGCCTAGTTGCGCCACCGTCCGGTCAGCGACGTCGAGTGAGCGCGCGGTCAGCGCCATCGTCTTTATGCCTCGACCCTTCAGGTCTTCGATCATCTTCGGCGTCGTCGCCTCGACGGCATGGACGTCGATCAGGCCTTGAATCTGGTTCCACATCTTCTCGACGACGGTGTCGGCCTGGTCGTCCGTGAGGTGGTTTTGCTTCTGCAACCGGTCGAACATGTAGTCGTACCACTGATCGCTACCGATCATCTGCAGCGGCTCGAGCAGCGTGTTGTCGATGTCGAACACGACCAAGGTCGCGGCGTCGACACCGGCCAAGGCGGCTTTCATCGTTTTCGCCTCTCGAACTTCCGCGGAGGACGAGGGGGCGTGGAAAACGAAGAACATCGACAAGAGCGGTATGAAGAGCCGATTTAGCATCGCCTCTTATAGCATTTATTGCCTGGCCACATCGACGCCGATCTTCTAAAATCCTTTCGACAACTTCATCTTCGCTAAGAATCCTTGGAGGCCGCATGCAACGAGTGGAAGACACCGGCGCCTTGAGAATGCTGCCCTACATGGGCGTGATCTACGTCGTCGCGGAGGCAGAGAAGCTCGGCTTCTACAACGGCCATCCGGACTGGTGCAACCTCGGCCAAGGCCAGCCGGAGATAGGCGAAGTCGCCGGCGCCCCGGCGCGTCTCGGAGAAGTGAAGCTCTTGCCCGAGGACCACGCCTACGGCCCGATCCACGGCACGAAGGAGCTGCGCCAACTCGTCGCCGACCATTACAATAGGCTGTACCGCAAAGGCATGAAGTCGCAGTACACCGCGGACAACGTCTCGATCGCCTCGGGCGGCCGCTTGGCCTTGACGCGTTCGATCTTCGCGCTCGGCGACGTCAAGGTTGGCTATCAACTTCCCGATTACACCGCATACGAAGACATGCTCGGTGCGCAAATGCACCGGGTCACGCCCGTACCCCTGCTTACCACCGAGGCCGACGGCTTCGCCTTGAACGCCGACCGCTTCGAGCGGGCGATCAAGGAGCACGGTCTGAACGCGCTGCTCCTCAGCAACCCGTGCAATCCCACGGGCCGTGTCGTTCAGGGCGAGGAGCTGAGCCGCTTCGTCGGCCTTAGCCGAAAGCTCAGCTGTACGCTGCTTCTCGATGAGTTTTATTCGCACTTCATCTACGACAAGGATGGCAATCCGGGTCCCGGCCCGGTCAGCGCCGCCTCGCTGGTCGAGGACGTCGACAAGGATCCAGTGCTGCTCTTCGACGGTTTAACGAAGAACTACCGCTACCCGGGATGGCGCTTGGGCTGGGTCGTCGGACCGAAGGCGATGATTAAATGCATGATCACGGCGGGGAGCTCCGTCGACGGTGGCCCGTCGCGTTTGGCGCAACGAGCCGCCCTCGACGTCTTGGAGCCGAAACGGGCTGACCAGGAAACGACGGCCTTGCGCCAATGCTTTGCGGAAAAGCGCCGCGTCACGATCAAGGCCTTACGCGAAATAGGCGTTCGCCTCCCCTTCGAACCTGAAGGCACGTTCTATGCCTGGGGCTCGGTGGCGAATTTGCCGCGGAGCCTCGCAGACGGCCAGAGCTTCTTCCGCGCCGCCCTGCAACACAAGGTCATGACGGTGCCCGGCGAGTTCTTTGACGTCAACCCGGGCAAGCTCCGAAAGGCAGCGTCGCCCTTCACTACCTGGATGCGCTTTTCCTTCGGTCCGCCGCTGGCGACCGTCACCACTGGCTTCCTGCGCTTGAACGAGCTCGTCAAGGCGGCGAAATGAAGATTCCGGCCCTGGTCCTAGTGTTCGCCGTAGCCTTTGGCGGCACCCCGGCGCTTGCCGCCGACCCGCCGGCGGCCAAGCCCGCCGCTAGCGCGGAGCCTGCGGTTCGCAAAGACGTCAACGAGCCGCTCGACTATTCGACCCTCTCGCACTCGCTGTCCATCGAGTCGCTCCGGGCCGGCAGCCACGACGAGAGCGGCACCAACGATTATGTCTTCAAGGCGACGATGTTCGGCCTACTCAACTCGTCGGAAGAGCGCAACTTGCCCTTCCAGCAAAGGAAGAAGGTCACGGTCGAGCTCGGCCCCTTCGGCGACACCAAAATTGAATCGTTGGCGATCTGGAAGCCCGACGAGAAGGCCAAGGACTTCAAAGAGCTGAAGGTCGACGGTAACGCCGTGCGCGAGCTAGCGGCGAAGACGATGGGCGACTTCAAGGTCCAAGAGGGCGACGTCGCGGTCATGGTCGAGGTGGCGATGTTCTCGAAGCACAAGAAGCTCTTCTTCTTTTTCGGAGACGAGCAGCAGATTGCCACGGCCAGCTACTATCCGATTCCTACGACAAAATATGACACGCCACTACGCACGAACCAGTTGTTGACGATCACCGATGACAAGGGCACGAACGTAAAGATCGCCGTGCGCTACGAGAAGCCTGCCGGCACCAAGAAATGAGTGCGGCGGCCTTTCGGGGCAATGTCCAATGCTACTGAGAAAAATAGTGAAACGACTTGCCGTTAAAGCGGCGTTGCGACGACAGGTCGAGGTTAAATAGCGCGATCACTTCGGTCTTTACGCCGCGTTTGACGTTAAAGACGACAAAATCGGAGCACTCTAGAATTTGGTAGACCCCCATTCCCGCGCCGCCCTTTTTGGCGTTAAGGGATCCGGGACGACCGTCGTAGCAGCTTTCGAGGTAGTCGAGAATGGTGTCCAAGCCAAATGCTCCAAAGGGATCTTCCACCGAAATGGCCGCCAAAAGACCATCACAGCCATATCTAAGAGTCGCCGCTTCTTCCGGCTTAAGAGTCACCGGCTGGACTCGAGGCAAGTGGTTATAAACAGGAACTCCCCGAGCATCGACTGGCGCGTCATAGATTGCGTTGCTCAAAAGCTCCTCGGCCACAGCTTGGCATCGATCAATGACCATGTTGCGGATGCCGAGCGTCCTAAAATAGTCCTCCAGTTCGGAGATTAAATCCCACCGGGTTTCACTGCCGGTCACGAGGCGCTGGCGGATTTCGACGCCCCAATTGAGGTACTTATCGAGGCCGAAGATATCTTCGTTCACGAGCTTGCCGATTGTCGTTAGGATATTTTTGACGGTGAACGTCCGGTCGTCATCATTGCGCGACACGATATTTGAAAGGAACGGGTACTTACGGATTTTGTCCATGTACTCGGAAACCGTCTGCGAGGTCATCAGCACCGTCTTTACCAAAGGATTTCGTTGGCGCGCCAGATTGGCGACTTCGATCAACTCCCAATTCGTACAGACGATGTCAAATTTCTCCTTGGCTATGAGATCCCGCCCCTCCTCCACGGTCGACGCCAGTTTCAATTGAACGCCCGTTCCTCCCAGCGCTGTTTTGGCGATCAATTGTTGCTTCTTGTCGCTCTCGGCAAGGAGGACAGTCCGGCTCCTCCAAGCCTCATCGGAGGCGTGCAGTGATTGAAAAGGAGCCAGCGTGTCATTAAGCGCTTTGACGTCGCGCAGTGCCTGTTGAATCAGCGCGCCTGCCGGGGCGTCCGCCGTGGTCATCAAGCGTTCCAAATTTTTATTTAAGGACACCACGTGAGTCTGGTTGAGATCGACCAGCTTTTGCAGCGTCTTAGCGCGAAGCGAGGCAAGCTCCTCGAGCCGTCCGTGGCTTGCTGTGAGCGCTGCGTTCTTCTCTTCGAGGCGCCCTTTGGAAATTTCGAGCTCCTCGGTCCTAAGCCGAAGATCCGCCGAACGTTTCTCGATTTTGATCTCAAGATCGGCCTGTGCCGCATGAAGTTCGATCTGCGCGGCCAGCAATTTTTCGTTGGTGGTCTCGAACTGCCGCGCCTTGTAATTGGTCTCCCGCAATTTTTCCGCAAGTATGACGGCATAGATTCGGTAAAGAACCTGCTGCAGCTGCTCGGCTCGCACGGAATCGAGGTCCGCGATGCCGCGCACCCGAATGCTAAATAGCTGCGCGACGGTTTCGGCCACGATCGAGGCCGAGCAGGGCTTAGAGCTGATGACGCTCATCTCGCCGACGAGATCGCCTGGACAGGAAAGGCTAGCAACGCGATTGCCGTCGACTTCCACGGTCAGCACGCCGCCCATTAAAATGTATATGATTTGGTTTTCCTGACCCTGGGTCAGAATCCTCTCTTCGGGCGCGATATGAACGATTTCTGAGAGCGGCACCAATTGGGCGACGGCGTCCCGGGGCAGATCCGCAAAGAGCGGACACGACTCAATGAAATCGACCACGAGGCTTCGATCGGCGACAGATTTCTTGTTAGGCTCGATCATCGACATTCCCCGTGGCTGCTCCACTATTTTACGGCGACTCTCACTACTATGTAAAATATAGGATATAACTATTTATCGATATTCGAGGAGCTATAGCCATGAATTTTGAGTTCGAGGTCAACCGCAGTAGCGACCTCACCCTCGTAAGTTTGCGAGGCCCGATCAACGAGAGTAGCGGCAACTCCCTGGAGATCTTGGCTGCGCAGTTGCCTTCGGGCACTTGCATCTTCAACTTCCGGGAAGTCAACTTGATCAACAGCGTCGGGTCCTCGTCATGGATCAGATTCATAAAACGGATCACCACAGGTCGGAAGTTAATCTTCGAGGAGTGCTCGCCCGCTACTGTCGCCCAGCTCAATATGGTGCCGAGCTTTCTAGGAGAAGCGGAGGTCCGCTCCGTGTGCGCCCCTTACTGGTGCAAGCAATGCGACTCTCAGGATCTCCTTCTCTTGGTAAAGGGCGAAAACCTGCCGGAGCCCGGAGGACTCGCGCCCAAACTCATATGTAAAAGGTGCGCCTCGGAAATGGAATTCGAGGGTTATGATTTAAAGTTTTTCAAGTTTACTCAAAGTAAAAGGCCCAAAAATCCTCCGAAGTAGCTTATCGACTCTCGCAGCTTGCTATCGACCGGGGCGTCGCTTGAGCGAGGCTTGATCTTTTCGATGGAACGCTGTTCCGCCATACATGTCACACCCATCGTCCACCGATCTGACAAGCGGACGCTCGTCTCAAGAGCCCCGGTAATCCAAGCCGCATGTACCAATTCAAGCCCAGGTTGAGGCACGGTTTTCGCATAGTCTGCGCCTAGGCGAAGCGCGAACCGCCCCGAGAGCCAGAAAAGCCTGACTCCTAAGATTCCGGCTGCCAATCGCTCACGCCGCATCGACGTGCTGGAACGAGCGAGGTTCCTCTGGAAAAGTAGCAACTCGGAATTGGCGTATCCTAGATACGGATTGAGGTACAAAGTCGGCGAGCCCAGCGGCAGGCGAACGCCTCCGTCCGCGGCGCCCGAAAGGGCCCGATGCGGCGCCCCGTCAAGGCTCATCGACCACTGTTTAACTCGGAGCGCAAACGTTGCGAATTTGCCGGGCCACCACTGAGCTGCGCCAATCAGCGCCTGATTGGCAGTGCCTTGGATCTTCCGATTCGAAGCCGGCGACGTCAGCTCATACTTGATCTTTGCCAATGCCTGGCCCATTGCCAGAAATGTTTCGCCGGTTGGCGGTGGCTCCTCCCGAACTTCCGTGGGCACCGCAGAACTCTTGCCTGCCGTGACCATGAACCGAGAGGGGACGCTCCAGGCAGTCTTTTTTCCCTTAATATCAGTGCCTTGGATGCGCCAAAAATACGTGCCTGGCTGCAAATTCAAGTTGATGTTCGTTGCCTTGGTCGACATGACCGCGGCGTTCTGTGCAAAGTCCAACTTTGCCGAGACTTCGACGGCAAAAACAACCAATCGTTGGTCGGCTACCCAAGCAAAGCGAACGGGCGTTACGTCCGGGGTATTGTCGACAACGCTGGCATCGACGGCGGGCTCGAGGGGTCGGGGAGGCGCGACCGCCTCGAATCTCGCGATGACTCTGCTAACTTTCGACTCCGACGCGGCTTTCCCGTTTGGATAGAGTGCCCGCACGCGCCAATGCCAAGTGCCTTCAGACGGAAGTGAGACCTTTGCCACGCCGCCGGTCGTTCGCTCGCTAACTTCAATCTTCAAGAAGTCAGGCTTCGCGGCGACCTCGACAACGTAGAGGTCAATCTCAGGAACGCCCTTCCAGCGCAGCGTCACACTCAACGGACCCTTGCCCTCGACGCGCTTGCTGTCGGGTGGGCCAAGGAGCATAGGTGCTGGATGGGAAACCCTAAGGGGCGCGGCATTTGAAAATGCCGACTGGTCGCCTTCGCCATCGATCGCCGCGACCCGGTAGTAGAAGTTCTCCGCTTCTGGATTTTGCCAGTCGTAAGTGGTCCGGTCCGTTTTGTCGTCGACGACGATCTCTTTGAATTCAATGTCTCGGGCAACTTGCAGGCGATACTCTTTGGCGTTCTCGACCGCGGGCCAACTCACTCGCGCATGCCCGCCTTTCGCCGACTCCGCGTACGCAACCGGCACGAATAGGGCCGGCCAGATCCAGCCGTCCGTTTCGCCCCAGTCTATCAACACGTCCTTCGGAGCGAGCGTCGGAGGCGATAGAGAAATTTTGACCGTCACCTTGAGAAGCCGACTCTCACTGACGATCGCCCCCCCCCCTTCCGCTGGTAGCGCTAACACACGCCAATGAAATTCGCCGCTGTTTGCTCCGACCCAGCTATAGGTCGGCGCCGAAGTTTCATAGCGGAGGAGTTTATCGGTGAACGCAGCATTTGCCGCGAGTTCGAGGCGATAGGACCGAGCGTTGGCAACGGCTGCCCAGCTAAAGTTCACGGGCTCGTTCGGCGAATGCAGGAGAAGCTGAGCGTCGGGTAGCGGCGTTTCGAGGCTGACTTCGGTCGAAGCGGCTATCAGCCGCCGGGCCGCGGTGTATTCCGAGGTGCGGCCGTAGACGTCTTCGGCTCGAGCACGCCACCAAAAAGTTCCGCCCGTTGGCGGCTGCCACTTTAGGCGCAGTCCTTGATGCGCCTCGTTCGCGACGAGCTCTTTAAACGCCTGATTCTTGGCGATCTCAACATGAGTCTTACTTATCTCGGCCGGCGCATCGAAGCTGAACTCGACCCCTTTGGGACGTGGTCCGCCGATGAAAACGATTTCTCCCTCTGCCGGCGAGAGTATGACGAGGGGCGCCGGCGCCACCAGTTTCTTGACGTGAAAAGGTACGGGCTCACTCCACGACGAAATCTTGGCGTTGCCGAAAACGCTGCGTAATCGATAAGCGAAGTCGCCATCGCTAAAATTCTCGTATAGGTAGGGCGGCCGCGCCAAAGTCTTCGTGATCAGGGTCTTTGAAGCGGCGTCGAGGATCTCGAACTCTACCGCTTTGGCGCCGTATGGAGCGGTCCAATCAAAGACGGCCTTGGCCCGAGGGCGTAAAGATTCGCCTCCCCCAGGCGCTTCGCTAACGTAGTCCAAGGTTTCATCCGGACGCGGTCGGAGGGGTTTCGGCGGGGCCAAAGTAATGAAATTAATGCGGCGCGAGTCGCTAAAAACCCTTCGACCATCGAGGGCGTCGGCGGCAACGCCTGAAATCCGCCAAAACACCTGGCCAGGCGGCGGCGTGGTCACAATTGCCGAAGTGCCCGTGACGGGCAATGTGAGCATCACGGTCGAAAAAAGGGCGTCCTGAGAAAATTCGATCATTTGATCTTTGAGCGGGGCCTGCACGACCCACGAAAACCGGCTCTCGGTGCCGGTCTCGACAAAGACGTCGGCATTCCAGGCCGGATATTCGAGCGCCAGCACCATAAACACGGGGGCGGAGACCGCGCCTTCCTTGGTGACGCGGGTCGAATAGCGAGAGAGGACCTCGGTGTTGCCGACGACGGCCCGTCCCTTGACCACCGTCACGTCGGCGGTGCCGTCTTGGGCCACCCTTACGAGAGCTTCAGATTTGCCGGCCTTGACCGTGCCTTTAACCCCGTTGACGGTAAAGGACACGTCGGCGCGGTCCTCGCCCGAGACGATGTAGACGAGGCCGCGTCGGATATCGAGCGCCGCACTGAGCGACTCCATTTCCATGACGACCAGCGAATTTTCTTCGACGGTCAGGTGGGTTTCGTTTTTGAAAGCGATACCGGCCATTGCGTGGTCACCGGTGAAAACACGATCGCTGCGGCGAAGTTGTTTGCCGACCGCAATGGTTTCCCAGGCCGGCAGGACCGCCGGCCGACTTCGGACGTTGTTTCGGACCTCTTCGAGGCTAGCGATCACCTCGCCGGAGTCTTGGCGCCCCTCGCCCTGCCGGACTTCGTCATTCTGCAAAAGCAAGAAAGCAATGTACCCAAGGGCCACCAGTCCGATCACGAAGATCAGGCCATCCCAAGAGCGAAACAGGAGCCAAGCCGAACGCGCGCGCACGCTGCTACGAAGAAAGAGGCTAGCCTCGGCTTCACCGGGCATTGGCGTTGTACTTAAGCAAAAGCGCGTCGCCGTCGCCACGGCTGATCAGCGGCGATGCTGCGAGCGGCAGAGTGCCGCTGAATGTACCACCAAGCACTGCCAAATCCGAGGACGCCACCTCCAAGAAGCTCGCGGACTCGGCCTCCACGCCCCCCAGGCGATGCGCCGAGGTTGCCGTGCCATCTAGGGCGGCCAGACGCGCGATGAAGACATCGGTTTGCCCGGCGCTAGTCAAATTGCTCGCGCCAATCGCGATAGTTTGACTAAATGCGCCGGCGACCACGAGGTTGCCGTCAGCGTCGAGCGCCAAGCGGGCGTCGCCG
>JAYWBY010000670.1:0-3192 GCA_043781115.1 Pseudomonadota bacterium | reverse complement strand
TCGCGCCTCGTCGGCGGCGACTTCGGAGCCGTACTGTCCAAAGAAACGATTGAGATCAACATGGTAACGCAGCGCGCTGGCCTATATTTCTCGACTATCAAAGGCGACAAAGGCTACACCATGCCCGTGTCGATTCTAGGCTACGTGCACAGCCGGGCTGACGTCGGCGAACTGCTCGCGATGGAGGGCCGCGCCGTCCGCTCTGTGTTGACCAAGAACTACCAGCCCACAACCGTCGGCGCCCCGCACCCCGAGATTACGATCGCCGAAGCCTTTCCCATGCTCCGTTACGCGGTCGACGACATCGCGATCACCTTTGGCCCAGGCCTGTTCCTGAACAAATTGAACACCCCTTACCCTAACGGTCGCGGCGACCCGGAATCTCCCGTGGACGCACGTCATTCATATACGCAAGCGGCCCTCGGCTTGGGGTTCCGCAGCGAGTTCGATTCGTTCATTGCCGACGCGCTGTTCGTCACGTCCTTGTCGAAGTCGGGACGCTTCATTTCGTTCGATGCGGCATTGAACTATAGTCTGACCGAGACTTGGTACGTCGGCGGCGACTTGTACCTCCTCAGCATGGGCGAGTCCGCGAACCAAGAGCCCGGACTGAAGTCTTACAACGTCGGCGGTCACATCGGCTTCATGCTCAAACGCGCGAAACCCTGGAACAAGAAGAAATAGAAGAGTCACGCCGACGACGCCACGCGCCAAAGCTCGCGAGCCTTCTGCTCGCAGTTGCTGGCGCGCAGGATTTCCCCCGTGAGCCAATTTTCGTGGCTGACGACGGCGCGAAACAAGAAATCGAGCAACGCCAGATGACGCCTTAACGTCCGCTGGATGCGGTGGGGCAGGACGGGGTTGAAAATGCCGAGAGAGGAGAGTGCTTGGCGAGGATTCTTCTTGATCCAAAGCCAGGACCCCATTTCCAAGGTCATAGGCAGAAAGACTTGTCCTGGATGCTTGGCGCGGTGCTCGAGATAAAGGTAGTCCCATAGGTCGCCGTGCGTGACGTACTTCAGAGACTGAGGTTCCATTAAATAGAAGTGGTTGGGAAGACTCCGATCGAGCCGTGTCTTTAGGGCGAACATCTTGTCGATGTGGTCGAACGGCCGCTTGCTATATGCATAGGGAAACCACAGGCGGTCGACCATGCCGAATCCGGAGTGCAGATCGAGGGCGATGGCGAATTTCGCGCCGAAGATTTCCCTTCTTGCGAAGCGCAGAAGCGCCGTCGCTTCTTGCTGCATCGGCGCACCGAGCGCACCTCTGTACCAGGGAAGCCACCTAGAGAGGCGATGCCCGCCGACCAACATGATGTTCGGGGTGACCTCGGCGTCGAGGGGGGCGTTGCGCATCAAATCGATGCCGCCGGGATTGCAACGCCAGCCCGAATACATGCCGCCCGGATTGACGAGCGGCAAAAAACTGATGCGCGCCTTCGCCAAGAGATGTTGCAGACCTTTGTCCCACTGCACGAGTTCGAGCAAGGTCTTCAAGAAAGAAATGACGACGTTCGTTCCGATGCGCTCGAGTCCGTGGACGCCGCCAACGAAGGCGACGACTGGAGCCGCCGGGTCGCGCGAGCCCAGCGAAAAGGAGTAAAGCGGAAACGTTTGGCCGGCGTGCGAAACCTCCGCCTCGACGCGCACTTTGGCCACGTCTTGGCAGGCGACGGCCAAGTTCTGCAGTTCGAGGAGTTCGGGGAGGCGCCGCTTCAGGGCCTGCTGGAATCGTTCGTCGCTCATTCTTCGGCCGATCCTTTGCCCTTCAAGTGGCGTGGAACCGTTCGGTTATTCGCGCTTTTACGTCGCGGGCGAGGCGTTTTCTCGACCGATGACCACGAAAGGGAACTTCCCTCAAAAGCGTCAGGCGCGCGTCGATGGAACGCGTCCCCATGAGCCGCCATAGATGCGGAAAGAATGTCATGTCTCCGTACCATGCGACTCGGTCCCGGTTTGAGGCGTCATAGCGACGACCGCTCACCTTCTCGTATTTCAAGCAGACCGGGAAGACACGGCAACGGCTGCGCATCGCTGATTCTAACAGAGTTTTCTTGAAATCCATTAGCCCCTCGCCCGGCGAGGTCGAGCCTTCGGGGAAGAGGGTGACGTTCAACCCGTCGTTGAGGAGCGCTGAGATTTGGCCAATGTCTTGCTGGACCTGCCATATGTTGCGCCGTTCGACGAAAGCGCAGCCAGCGGCGCGGGCGATCCAGCCGAGCACCGGCGTCGCCTCGATTTCGCGCGAAGTCACGAACACCGATGGAATTTTGGCGTTTATTACTATGACGTCCAGGTACGAGATGTGATTCGGGAGCAAAAGGAGCGAGGCGTTAGCTCCTTCTTTAATCCCCGCAAGGTTTTCGAACGGACACCGGACCGACAAAACGCGGACGAGAAGGCGGCAGAGGAGGCGGGTCAAGGCAACGATCCGCACTGAGGCTCGGCGCTTCGAGAGTGCGAAGACCTTGAGAAGCACCGCCAGCACGATGAAGCCGATCATGCACCCAAGGACGATGGCAAGCTTCGCGGACGGCCGGAGCCATCTTTCATAAATTTGCGGTCGAAGGCGGTCGCCATCGCCCGCATGTCGAGCATCGTTAGCCAGTCGGCGCAATTGAAGGCTTGGTCGATCACCGGTTGCGAGCATATTTTCGCTCCTGCTTTCAAGTAAGTCTTGAATAGCGACGGGACGTCGACAGGTTCGTCATCGGCCGGGTCAGCGAGCCGTCCGTCGAAATCGGCAATGCGGTAGCCATCGCGAGGAATCGCGTTGGTTTCGGGGTCGACGTAGCCTTTGGCGACAAAATAGCGGTGAATTCGCGCGATCTCGCCCACGTCGACGGTGTTGATGCTGCTCAGGCCGAAGAGGTAGTCGGCGCCGGAGGCCTTGATGTATTCCGCGATGCCCTTCCAGAGGAGGTTGATTACGACCCCATTGCGGTAGTCCCGGTGAATGCAGGCCCGGCTCAACTCGACTTTGTGGCCCGGGACCTTCAGTAATCCCGCGATGTCGAACTCGGTGTTGGAGTAGAACTTGTCGGAGCCGCCCGTCGGGATCAGCCGGTAAACACCGGCAACGCGGCCGGCTTTCCGGTCGAAGATCGCGACGTGGTCGGCGATCGAATCGAATTCGTCTTGATCGCTCTTCAGGCTCAGCCACTTCTTGGCGAACTCATAATGAAAAACC
>JAYWBY010000669.1:0-8842 GCA_043781115.1 Pseudomonadota bacterium | reverse complement strand
TCGGCGCTTCCTTCTTCTGTTGAGCTTCTTCTTCATTGACCTGGGCTATTACCTGCGAGGCTTTTTCGTCCCAACCGGATTCGCCGCCCTTGGCTTTCCCCGAGCGGTTCAAGAGCTCTTTCGCTTTGGCGAAGTTGTGCTTATTTTGGAATTCGAAAAGTCCGCAGTTGAAGAGCGCCGCCTTGTGGCCCGGCTCCTTGCCGAGGACCTTGTCGCAAAGTTCAGCAGCGCGGCCGTCGTCGCCGCCCATGCGCGCGACCGAGATGAGGCCGTACTGGACGAACCAATCGCTTTGCAAATCTCCCAAAGCCTTCCTGGCGGTCGCCATGTCGCCTCCCTTGAGCGCCGCGAAGCCGAGGTTGAGGAGCGCGGGCTTGTAGTTGCCGACCGCCTTCAAGGCCTCGCGGAAGTAGAGCACTGCTTCCGGCACGCGGTCGTCCCTGAGCGCCACGACGCCCATGGCGTTGTAGGCGCCGGCCTTGACCCGGGCGGGCGTGCCTTTGTCGGTCAAATCCTGAAGATAATACTCAGCGAGGGCGAAGTTTTTCGTCTCCAAAGCCGCCAAGGCAATGTCGAGTTTGACGTCGGGGGAAATGCTCTTGCCGGCGCCCTTCTCCATCTCGAGTTCGGCGAGCTTTTTGGCGGAGCCGAGCACTTGCTGGACGCTTTTTCTCGCCAGTCGCTCGGCGGCGATGCGCGCTTCGATGGCCTTCTTGTCTTTGGCCTGGCTGAACTTCTGCGCCTCGCCCTCGGCCTTGGAATCGCTGATCGTTTGCGACGTCAAAGGGTTGTTCGAAAGGCTGTTGGTCAAGGTGACGCGGTTCGCCGACGCATAAGCGGCTTCTGACTTTTCGGCCTTGCCGTTGCCTTCGTCGCTGTTCTTCAGGTTGTCGCCGCCCTTGTCCTTCTTGGAGTCGGTGGCGCAAGCGGACGACATGGCCAAACCGAGGGCCGTTAACGCCAGTAAGATGTGGTTCTTGGCTTTCATTGGTCAGTCTCCCCCGCTCTTCACCGCTTGCGCGATGTTCTCGGGGACTTCGGCGCCGAGGAAGTCCGGTCTGACGATCAAGTCGTCGAAATTGACGTTTTTACCGGAAATTCGTGCGACGCCGCTCAACGCCTTCGCCGCCCACTCGTTGTAGACGATGTATTTTTCCACCGAATCGAGCGCCAACTTGTAGAACTTCGCCGCCTCGACCCGGGCGCCCTTGGCGTCGCCGGCGAGCTGTTTGACGACGTCGCCGTGCGGCGCGCCTTTGATTTCGGGCGGGTTCTCGAGGTCCTTGGCCAGCTGCTCCCGGGCGTAACCGAGTTGGTAGAGCGCCGCGACGCCCCAGTAAGCGTCTTTCGTCGACAAGACTTGGTCGTAGCCCTGCTGGAGCTTGCCGAGCGCCCCGACCTTGCTTTGGATCGAAGCGGCCAGCTGGTCGACGGTGCCACCCTTGAGTTTCAGAGCGAGGAACTTCGGCATCTCGCCGTTGACCTGACGGAAAGCGATGCCGCCGACCGCGCGCAAGGCCTCGCCGCTGACTCCGCCGCCGGCCTTCTTGAACGTCGAGATGATCTCTTGCGCGGCCTGGGCCGACGACCCGCTCTTCGAGTTGTAGACCATGGAGTAAGCGACGATGCGCTCTTCCGCCGAGAGTTTTAACTTCGAGTCGAGGATCCGGACGAGGCTGATCAAGCGAGCGTCTTCTCCGGCCGAGAACGCCGTGCGCGCCATCCGCATGAAGATGATTTTGGCGCCGTTCTTGTCGGCGTTGCCGAACTGCAGACAGACGTTGACCGCGTTCTCGGCGTTGAGCGCCGCGTAGATTTCGCAGGCCTTCGCCAACGCCGCCAACGCCTCTTTTTCTTTCGGGTACTTCTTCGCGTACTCGTAGAAGAAGTTGGCGGAGGCCGCTAGTTCGAGGCGGTTCTCCTGCAGCTTCGCCACCTCGATCAAGGCGTCCTTGGCAACGGGCGAGTTCGGGAAGCGCTTCAGCACGATCATGTACGCATTGATGCCCTCGGGCACCTTGCCGCATTTGACGTAGTCGACGCCGGCATTGTTGATGAGCGCCACCGCTTCTTTGTCGTTAGGCTTCGCCTTGTAGAAGTCTTCTTGCTTCTTGGCGCGCGAGCAAGCGTTCTTGTCCGCTTTGATGTCGTCCTTTTTCAGGCCGTCGGCCAGGTCGTTCAGCTTCTCGCCGATCTTGCCCTTTTGGTAGGCCGGAATCTTGCGTAGTTCGACCAACGCCGCTTCGAGACCCTTGCGATCGCCGGCGTAGAGGGGGATCAAGTTCTCGACTGCTTCCTTGCCTTCCTTCTCGTTCGGGTACTTCTTCGCGAGCATGAAGAGGTACTTCAGAGCCATTTTCTTGTCGTTGGTCCGGTAGAAGATTTCGGTGATGAACACGTCGCAGGTTTTCGAGTTCTTCTTCTCTTCCGGATACCATTTTTGGAAGTAACCGCACGCCTTGATGAAGTTCTTGCCGTTCTCGCTGATCGGCGCCGGCGGCTTGGTGAAGTCAGGCTTGTGGGTGATCAGGACCTTCAGCTCTTTCTCGAACTGCTGGTAGTAGGCGTCGAGCATGTACTCGGACGACTTCTTGTGGATGTTGGTCGCCTTGTTGGTCTTCGGGTCGACGATCGTCGCCTTTTCTTTGCCGAGCAGCGCGATGTCGAGGTAGAGCTTGCCGGCTTCGCGGAACTGCTTCGTGAAATAGTAGATGTCGGCCATGTTGTACTTAACTTCGGCCACTTCCTTGGCCTTCGGATAGCTGCCGAGGAAGAGGTTGTAGCCCTTGAGGGCCTCGGAGTAGGTCCGCTTGTTGTCGTCCTTCTGGGCGTTCTTGTGGGTCAACTTGGCGTAATAGAGGATCTGGTCTTTGATCGTCTGCTGGGTCTCGTCGTAGAGCTTTTTATTACTCTGATTCTTCTCGGCCCAGGGGCTGCCTGGTCCGTACAGCTTCGGGAAGCGCGCCAGCTCGGCCCAAACGTTGTTCATCCGTTGGAGCTCGAAGTTCAGGCTGATGATTTCCTTCTGGGTGTTCGGCGCTTCCTCGTCGTAAGGCTCGACGACTTGGAAGCGTTTCAGCACCTTGATGGCTTCACCGTATTGGCCTTGGTCCGAGAAGGTATCGGAGAGGAGGATCAAGAAACGGCCGATGTACTTCTCGCCGCCGTTCTTCCGGTAGTAATCGATCGCGGGCTCAACCTGGCGGAGTTCGGCAAAGCCGTACACCATGTCGCGGAGCGCCTCGTCCTTCAGGGCCAAGCCTTTCTTGCCGCTCGAAGACGATTCGCTGACCGTCTGCTTCCAGTAGGCCATCGCCTGCTTGTATTGGCCCAAGTTGTAGCTACACCAACCGAGCTTGAAGAGCGACCAGGCGTATGACTTCGCCTGTTTGAACTTCAGGGCGTTCTTATAGTTGTTCATGGCGTTGCGGAAGTCGGTCTTGTCGAAGTAGAAGTCGCCGAGCGCGAAGTAAGCGTCGCCGGCCTTCTGCGAGTTCGGGTACTTCGAGATCAGCTGGCTGAAGATCCGCGCCGCGTCCTTCTCTTTCTTCAAGAAGTTGTAGGCGAGGCCCATGTTGAACAGCGTGACGTCGGCGTTCTTGCTGCGCGGGTATTCGTCGAGGAGCGACTGGGCGTCCTGCGCCAAGGACTGCCACTGCTCTTTCGACTTCGACTCGTCGACTTTCGGCTCGGTGCCCTTGCGGCCGCCGCGGTCCCAGTTGTCCCAGGCGTTGTCGTATTTCCGCATTTCGTCGTTAGCGTAGTAAACCGCCGCTTCGAGACGCAAGTTGACCAGGCGCTCACGCATCTCGAGGCGCGTCGTGCTCTTTTTCGGCATGCGCTCGGACTGCTTCTTCAAGTAAGAGATCGCTTTCGTGATCTCGGACAGGAGTTTATTTTCGGTAGCCACGAGAAAGGCTTCGTTGCGCGACGGCCGGGGCTTGCCTTTCGGGTCGTTGTGCTTCTCGAGCTTCTGTTGCTTCACTTCTCCTAGGTTGACCTTGTCGGTCTTCTTGGTCGTCGCCAAAACGCCGGCCGAGAGGCCGAGCACGCAAGCCACTGCCGCCGCGGGGCGACCGAGCCGCTTAATCCAGGATTTTTTGTTCGAAGCCGTATTCAAGATCAACCCTTGTCGTCGCCGCTGCCGCTGCCGCCGCTATCTCCGCCGCCGCCTTCTTCTCCGCCCTTGTCCTTATCGCCGCCCTTGCCCTTGTCGCCGGGCTTGCCTTTGGAGCAAACGCTGTCGATGTTGTAAACGTAGCCGCCAAGCTCGTCTTCCCAGTACTCGCCCTCGAACGGCCAGTACTCGAGCTCTTGGCCGACCTTCAGCTCGGTCAAGCCGCCAATGAATTTGGCGCGGGGGTCGGCTGTGCCGACGTTCAACTTGGCGCGCAAGGCGTCGACCCGGCCCAAGACCATCTCGGTGTTAATGCCGATGGTCTGGTCGGAGAGCTCTTTCAAGTAAGCGTAGTAGCCGGTCGCCTTCTCGTAGAGGCGAGAGCCGGCGTCCTTGATGGCCGCCGTCTTCTTGTTGCGGAGGAAGCTCGCCAGCTCGTCTTGCAGTCCGCTCGAGCCCCAGCGACCGCTATAGCGCGACAGGCGGGCCAGCTCGTTGTCGGAGAAGCGGATGGTGTTGCCGGCTTCTTTGTAGACGTCCGTGCGGGACAAGGCGTCGAGGATGGCCCAGGCGCGTTTGTTTTCGGTGAGCGTGCCGACGCGTTTGTCGTAAACGAGTTTGAAGAAGCCCTTCGAGTCGCTTTTGTACTTGTCGAGGATCTTGCTCGTGTCTAAGAAGACACCTTGATAGCGCCCCTTGAACTTCGCCAGGGCCTTCTTCACTTCGCTGTACCGGCAAAGGCGAAGGTAGGTGATCGCCTGGAGGATGTAGCTCTCGGGGAAAAAGCGGTCCTCGAAGAACGGCGACTGGATCGTGTGGATCGTGCCCAGCGTGTTGTAGTGGTTCTGCATCATGAAGAAGGTCCAAGACGCCTCGAACAAGGCTTGCAGCCAGTTGTCCGAATCGCGGGGGACCTGCGAGTAGTAACTGAGCGCGACGCGGTAGCGCTTCACTTCGTAATTCACCCGGGCGATGTTGAGGCTCGACTGTTCGCGAAGCCAATCGCCGTCTTCGCCCTTTTCGGCGCCCGACTTGGCGCGCTCGAAGTAGCCGACGGCCTTCGAATGGCTGCCGCGTAAGTTCGACACGACGCCCAGGTGAAAGAGCGACTTGACGTAATACGGGCTACCCGCCGGGACTTTGGTGAAGTACGACGCAGCTTGCTCGAACTTCCTGCGGTTGAACGCCTCGATGCCCAGATAGTAAAAATAGAAGCCCCGCGCCGGTCCCGGGACGTAGCTCGGGTCGATGCGGGTCTTGAAGAGCTGGACGATGTGGGATTGGCCGAGGCTGACCGTCGAATTGATCTTGCCGAGTTCCTCGAGAGCCTGGCGGAAGAAGACGTTGCCCTTCGTCGGGCCGCGGCGAACGATGACACTGTAATATTTCGAGGCGGAATAGTAGAAACCGAGGCGTTGGAGACTCTGCGCCAAGCCCCACTCGGCCTTCTCGCGCTCGCCGGCGCCCTTCGGGTAGCCGACCGCCTGAAAATACGCCCCGGCGGCCGAGATGTAATCTCGCCGAGCGAAGAACGCCGTCGCCGCCCGGTAGTTGGCGAACGCCGGCTCGGCCATGACCGTAAGGGCCAAAACCAAGCAAAGGCATAAGTTAAAATTTCTTCGCACTCGCTCGCCTCTCAAAAGAAGGTCGATGCCCCCATCTGCAAGGTGATGTTGTTATGAATGTCCGAGCCTTGGGATATGTCCGGCGTGCAGGAGCCGTCACCCTTCTCGTAGCTGAAAATGTAGTCGCGCACTTCCCAGCGCAGGCCGAAGTCCTGGCTCAGGAAGTACTTTTGGCCGACGCCGATCGCCAGCGTCGGGTAGGAC
This sequence comes from Pseudomonadota bacterium, assembly GCA_043781115.1. Classification (GTDB taxonomy): domain Bacteria; phylum Bdellovibrionota_B; class Oligoflexia; order Oligoflexales; family CAIYRB01; genus CAIYRB01. The sequence goes on along the minus strand of JAYWBY010000669.1, from coordinate 2,896 downwards.
TTGGTTTGGGCCGCGGGCTTCGCCGGCAAAATGTCGGCCTTGTCCGCCGGCGGGCTGACGCATTGCTCGTAAGTGTAGTTGATGCCCGTCAAGCCGGCCTGGACGGTGCCGAACGAGTCGAAATAGACGACGTCGCCGCTCGGCAGCTGCGTCTTGCCGTAGATCGGCGTCCAGAGGAGGCCCCCGCCGAAGATGTATTGAGTGCGCAGGATCTGCGTGTTGATCTGGAACTCGTCTTCCAGGATCCGCTTGTCTTCCTTGTCGATCGAAAAGCCGTACGACGCGCCGAACTCGAGCGCGAACATTTCGCTGAAGTGATAATCGAGGAGACCGGTCGCCATCAGGGTGTAAATGAACGACTGGTTCATGATGAGCGTGCCTTCGCCTCCGAGCTCGATGCGGCTGCGCTTGGCCATGAAGCGCGGGCGAATGACGCGGATCTCGTAACCGTCGAAGCTGCCGAACTCGGCCCGGGCTTCGCCGAATGTCAGGGCGAGCGCGCATAGACCCAGGGCCGAAGCCAGGAGTAGCTTGGTCTTTGCGCTGAACCTTGAGAGCCTAAACGTCGCCATTTCCATCCTTGGAAAGCCAATTCAATTGGACTGCTTCGCTACCATCAACTTGAACGTGATGAACTCCGCCTGCTGCGCCGCCAACATGATGCGCTTCATCAACTTGAAGCGGTGCTCTTGATCCATTTCCATAGTCAGAGTCGACGTCTTGGCCTTGTCGAGCTCGGACATCCGGCCGCGGAAGGCCCGCTTGTTCGCCTCCGCCAGCTTCTCCAGCTCTTGGAAGACCGGGAAGACGGCGCCTTGGCTCTTGTCCTTGTCCGGCACGTCGCCGCCGACGATGTTGGCGACCTTCAAGTCGTTGACGAAGATCTCGGTCTTGGTGACTTTGATCGCCGGCAATTCGTCCAAAGCGGAAAGCGTCATCGACTCGGGCAACTCGACGCCCGAGTTGACGTCGTAGCTGACGGGGTCGGTCGAATAGCTCATCAGCAAGAACGTGATGAGAATGCTGAAGATATCGAGCATGGGCATGAGGTTGAGCTCTAGCTCGCTGCCGGATTCTGACGATACTGATGCCATGGCTCACCTCCGTACGCAAATTGTCGGCGAATTTTCGCCCTAGAGCATTACGCTCGCCATAACGACCTTCGGAAACAGGAATTCCACGGCCAGCGCCTTGTCGATCTCGGAGCCGGACTTGATGGCGAAAACGGGATCGCCCGGCTGACGGATCTTGATGGCGTCGAGCACGTGGGCGATGTCTTTCCACAAGACGTCGTCCTCGGTGAAGAACGACAACTTGTCGGTGTCGGGCGACGAACGCCGGACGTCGACCAGGTACTTGTGCAAGGCGGCTATGTCTTCCTTGGTGACCTTGAAGTCCTTCTTGGGGTCGATCCCCTTGCAGTTCGTCGAGGTCGCCTCGATCTTTTCTTTTTCCATGTCGACTTTGACTTCGCAGTTCTTCTCGTCGTCCTTCTTGTCCGGCGGGGCCGAGGTCAAGAACGGAATTTGAACTTCCAAAATGCCGACCGACAAGAACACCGCCGACATGAGCAAGAACGTGTTCAGCAGCGAAAACACGTCGATGAACGGCATGATGTTCAGCTGGATGTCCTTGTACCGGACCCCGCGACGTTTTTTCTTTTTCTTGGCTCTTGCGCTCAACGCCGTGCTCTCCCGTCTTCAGGGAATCAAAGGTCGCTCTAGGTCATGTCTCCCGCCGAGGCCTGGCCCGACGAGGTGCCGCCACCCTTGATCTTCATCTTGCGCGTGTAGAGAAGGTCGATCAGCCGCGCCGAGTTGCGGTTGATGTCGTCGACGATGGACGTTTGTTTCATCATCAAAACACCGTAGGTCAAAAGACACATGAGCGCGGTGCCGAGACCGAAGGACGTCGCCGTCAAGGCTTCGGAAATACCGGCCGCCAGCGCCGTCTGCTTCGCCGAACCGGTCAGTTTGGCGGCGGCGCCGAACGACTTCATCAGACCGAACAGCGTCCCGAGAAGGCCGAGCAGGGTCGCGACGTTGGCCGTCGTGCCGAGAAACGGCAGAATCTTCGTGATTTTAGGCATCGCGGTCAGCGTCGCCGTGTCGAGCGCGTGCTCGATCTCCTCGGTGGTGTCGTTGGCCCGCTTCAGACCCTCCGACATCACGTAGGGAAGCAGCTTCGGCCGCGCCTTCTTACAGAGGCGGATGGCGTTTTCGATGGAGTTGTTCATCACCATCTTCTGAACCGCTGCCATGAACCCAGAACTGTTGGCCAAGTCGTACTGCAACCAGTAGCGGTAGGCCCGTTCGATGATGATCACGAGCGACATGACCAGCACCAAGCTGATCGCCGACATGATCTCCTGGCCGCCCTGTTCGAACTTGAGCTTGATGAAATCAAACATTACCTGAGCTCCTCCGTCCGCCCTTTAGAGCTTTCCCGCAGCCGATTCTCTCGGAATCGGTCGTGTGGGAAGGCTAATTCATGGGTTTTACTAAAATTTTACGGACCTGCTCGGGCCAAGTCAACTCGGAGCCAAAATTTTATGGTCAACTGCAACAAAAATCCGCAGCAGTAGCTTTATGTCGGGGGGTCGGTTAGCATATGAATGGAATGATCAGACATTTCGGCTTTTTACCTCGCTGGCTGCGGATGCGGCTGGCGGTCAGCACGTGTCAGCAATAGGGCCAGATGACCCAGCTAGTCCTCTACGTCGACATTCCCGGCAAGAAGCCACTGCCCGAGGCTTCCGTCTTGCGCGTCGCCGGCACGGGCGCCGAAATCATCGGCGTCACCGACCCGAAATCCGCGATGGCCGTGATCAAGACTACGCAGCCGATCGCCATCCTCGTCTGCAACACCCCCGACCCCGACATCTTCGCCTTGGCCC
>JAYWBY010000668.1:0-8843 GCA_043781115.1 Pseudomonadota bacterium | reverse complement strand
GGCGCCAACACGAAGTGCACCACGGCGGCGTCGAATGCCGGCCTCGCCGAAACGAACTGGCGAGCCGTCATTTCCACGAACACGGTCTCAGCCCTTAGCAACGTGGTTATGACCGGAAACCTCTACAACACCAAGACGTCCGCTCCTCAGCTCATAGCCACGAGCAATGCCGATTTGTGGGACGGTGAGATTCCCTATCTCATAGAATTTACCGAGACCGGTGGTTCCATTTCCGACGGCAACTATGTTTGGACCGGTACGGATACCGGCGGCACCGCTAACGCCTTCTATCGCTGCTCCGAATGGACGTCGTCGGCCGCCAGCGGGCATTACGGCAATCAAGGGAGCGGGACGCTTGGGCAGTGGGTCTCGTGGGGCAATACGTCCTGCGCCAACACCTATCACCTCTATTGCATCGGTTGGTGAGGGCAGCGCCCAGTCGAATTGACGTCACTCGGCGGTCGGCGCGGGAGTCGCCACGTAGACTCCACCCGGATAAGGCTCGTGCTTACGAGCGGGAGTCAGCGTAAACTCTGTGTCCGGTTTTCTGGCGGAACATCAACTTTCAGGTTGAAACTTCTATTTGTCTTTTTTGTTTTGGCTTTTGGCCTTTAGGTTTTGGCTTTAACTGGAAAAATGGGCACTTGAAGGAAAGGATGGTCCCGCGCTAGGATCCGGTTCTGTAAAAGCTTCAGGAGGGGTCATGGGAGCACAGTGGAAGCACGCGGGACGAGTCGACTCGGCCGTCAAGCGCGGCGCGGCATTCGGCAAACTCGCCAAGGAGATCGCCGTCGCGGCGCGGCTCGGCGACCCAAACCCCGACAACAACTCGCGCCTCCGCGCCGCCGTCGAAGCGGCCCGCAAAGCGTCGTGCCCCCGGGACACCATCGAGCGCGCCATCAAGAAGGGCGCTGGCCTCCTCGACGAAACCGTCACTTACGATCTCGTTACCTACGAAGGCTTCACGCCGCACAAGGTGCCGGTCATCGTCGAATGCCTCACCGACAACAAAAACCGGACGGCCTCCGACATCCGCGTCCTCTTCCGCAAAGGCCAACTCGGCGCCATGGGCGCCGTCGCCTGGATGTTCGACCGCTTCGGCGTCATCGAAGCGACGCACAAAACGGGCGGCCTCGACATCGAAGGCGCGGCCATCGAGGCCGGAGCCCAGGATGTCGAGCAACTTGAAGCCTCTGAAGTCGAAAGCGGCCAGTCAGGCGGCCGTTTCTATACCGACCCGAGCGACCTCGACGCGGTCAACAAAGCGCTGACCAGCGCCGGCTGGGCCATCTCGAAGTGCGAGCTGAGTTACAAGGCGAAAAGCCACGTGGAAGTAACTGGCGATGCCCGCAAGGAAGTCGAAACGTTCCTCGGCGATATCGACGATTGCGACGACGTGCACCGAGTTTACGCCGGCATCGGCTGAGCCGTAGTCAGCGCCGCGAGGCGAGCAACTCGTTGTAGATCGACAAGTTGCCGCCAACCATCGCCGCGACCGAGAACTCGCGGGCGACGAGCGCCTGAGCTTGGGCGTTCAAGCGCCCCCGAAGGTCAGGGTCGAGCAGCAATTTTTCTAAATTGTCGGCCAAGCCTTTGGCGTCGCCTTTGGTGGAAAGCAGTCCCGTCTCGCCGTGGAGAATCATTTCGGGGATGCCGCCGACCCGCGTCGCCGCGACGGGTAGTCCGGCGCCGATGCCGTCCAAGATGATCGTGCCGAGCCCCTCGAAGTTCGACGGCACCGCCAGCACGTCGAGGCCGGCGAGAAACCGCGGGACGTCCTCGATGAAGCCGAGAAAGGTGACGTCGTGCTCCAAGCCTAGCTCGATGCGCTGGCGCTCGAGCGGCGCGGTTAGATTTCCGTCCCCCGCTATGAAGACGTGGAACGCCGCGCCGCGGCGCTTCAACTCGGCGGCGGCGTCGAGGAGAACTTCGTGCCCCTTTTGCTCAGTCAGGGCCGAGGCGTTGCCGATGAAAATCTTCGAGGGTTCGATTCCGTAGGTCTTGGCCAACGCCGCGCGCGACTCGGAACGCGAGATCGTCGCATAGGCGTCGAACTTCACCGCGCTCTTGACCACCGAAATCCGCGACTCCGGTAGACCGTAAGCGGTCAACACGCCTCTGATCGCCGTGGAAATGGCGACGTAGCGATCGACCTTTAGCGAATGATATTTCAGGCGGTTGACGAAGCCGCCGGCAGGCGGATAGTCGACGCGGCGGTGGACGACGATCTTGACGGCGGGGCGCCAGAGCTTGATGAGCAAAGCCAGCGAGTGCGCGTTGGACGTCTGGGCGTCGATGAGTTGGATGTCGTGATCTTGGCAATACCGGGCCAGCCGCTTCGCCGCAAAAGGGTCGAAGCCGCCGCGCATTTCGCAAGTCGTGACGCGCGCCGCGTGCGCCAAGCGCGACGCCGCGGCGCTGCCGGGACGGACGGCGACGTGGGCGTCGTAGTTGGTCGGAGCCAGGCCTTCCAAGAGCAAACGCATCTGGTTCTCGCCGCCGCGCCAGGTCATTTCGGTGTCGATGTGGAGAATGCGCAAGGGCGTCCTTCGGCTGGGATTTCTTACTATTTTTGTACACCAGGCCGGGCATTTGAACTAGCATGACTCGGTTGCAACAGGAGGCGTAGCGGCATGCAGATGGAAAAGTCGCGTCAAGCCATGGTCGAAGCCAAGGCGGTGATTCCCGGCGGCGTCAATTCTCCGGTCCGGGCCTTTGGCTCGGTGGGTGGTGACCCGGTCTTCTTTGAGCGCGGCCTCGGTGCTTACCTCTTCGACATCGACGACAACAAATACATCGACTACGTCGGCAGCTGGGGACCAGCGATCGTCGGCCATGCGCATCCCGAAGTTCTGGAAGCCCTCGCCGCGTCGATGCGGCGAGGCTTGTCCTTCGGCGCCCCGACGACCGGCGAGACGCGCTTGGCGCGGGCCATCCAAGAACTTTTCCCGTCGATGGAAATGCTTCGTCTCGTGTCGAGCGGCACGGAAGCCTGCATGGCGGTGCTGCGCGTAGCGCGGGCCTTCACGAAGAGAGACAAGCTCGTCAAATTCACCGGCTGCTACCACGGCCACGCCGACATGTTCCTCGTGAAAGCCGGCTCGGGCGCCTTGACGCTGGGACTTCCCGACAGCCCCGGCGTTCCTGCCGATACGACGAAGCATACGCTCGTCGCGCCCTACAACGACGTCGCCGCGCTGCGCGAAGTTTTCGCGAGCAACAAGAACGAAATCGCCGCCGTCATCCTTGAGCCGATCGTCGGCAACGCCGGGTTCATCCGCCCGAACGCCGAGTGGCTCGCGGCCCTACAGGAGCAGTGCAAAGCCGCCGGCACGCTCCTGATCTTCGACGAAGTCATGACGGGCTTCCGCGTCGCCCTGGGCGGCGTCCAAGAGTTGACGCGCATCAAGCCCGACCTCACGACCTTAGGCAAAGTAGTGGGCGGCGGGCTGCCGATCGCCGCCTATGGTGGCCGAGCGGACATCATGCGGCTCATGGCTCCCGAAGGCCCCGTCTACCAAGCCGGGACGTTGTCGGGGAATCCGTTGGCCGTGGCCTCCGGCCTCAAGACTCTGGAAATCATCGGCCGTGGTCAGGCCTTCGCCCAATTGACGGCGCGGACGGCGCGCTTCATGAAGGAGCTGAAGGCCCTCGCCGCCAAGCGTCAGATTCCCTTCATTGCCGATGCCGAGGGGGGCATGTTCGGTTTCTTTTTCCATGCCGGTCCGGTCGAATCGCTCGAGCAGGCGAAGCTCTGCGACACGGCGAGGTTCAAGAAATTTTTCCACGGCATGCTCAAGCGCGGGATCTACCTCGCGCCGTCGGCGTTCGAGGCGGGATTCGTTTCGATGGCGCACACCGACCAAGACATCGACCGGACGCTCGAGTGCGCCGCCGAGGCCTTCGACGAGTGTAAGTAAGTATCGCCGTCGATCGCTAAATATTCGTAAGGATTGACGAAAGATCGTTGGTAGCAACTGGCTATGGACTTTTTCGCGGGTGGGGCTAAAAGTGCCTTTCTACGACTGAAGTTCGAGCGGAATACGGCAAGCGACCCCCTTCGTCGCATCGAGGAGCCGGCTGGATGGTGCAGAATTTCCGGATCATGCCGACGGTTCCTCTCCAGCTCGGCTGGATCTCGTACTTGAACCTCCTGCCGCTTCGCCACGAGTTGGAGCGCTCGTCGGGTGGCGAGATCGAGTTCCATCGCGGCACGCCGTCGCAGGTCAACCGCTGGCTCAGCGAAGGCAAAGTCAGCCTGGCGCCGAGCTCGAGCGTTTGCTTGGTGAAGAACAGCAGCCACGAAATCGCTTTTCCGCTGGGCATCGCTTCGAACGGCCCGGTCCAAAGCGTCTACATCGGCCTCCCGCAAGTCGAGGCCGGCGGCTTACTGGAAGTCATTCGCACCCGGCAAGCGATGCTCCGTGAAATCGTTCGCCAAGGCATGCAGCGTTATGACAACGACGTGAGGAAGCTTTCCAGCTACATTTTCAAAACGGCCCAGGCTCTTCCTCCCGTCGACATCGACATGGCGCCGCCCTTGGCCGTTACGCCGGCATCGGCGACCAGCGCCAACATGGCGCGGATCCTGTACAAATTATGGTTCGGCGAAGCGGCTTACGAGCAGCGCGCGGCGGAAGGCAGCGCCATGGCCGCGAACAGCCAATCGCTACGCAAGCCCATGGAAGTGCTGATCGGCGACGAGGCTTTGCAGCGCCGCCCGAGCTTCCGCTCGGTCATCGACATCGGCGAAGCCTGGCGAGACTTGACCGACCTGCCGTTCGTCTTCGCCGTTTGGCAGACGACAAAGAAGACGCTCAGCCCTTACTGGCGTCAAAAGATGTTCGAAGCGGCCGAGCTCGCGCAAGCCCGCATGCACGTCGAACCTTGCCACTACTTCCCGGAGCGTCCGCTCGTCGATTGCAACGGTCATCCGATCGACCTCGGAGCTTACTGGAAGGGCCTGCAGTACCGTTTAGGCCCGGCGCACTTCAAGGGCTTGGCGCTTTTCCTCGCGATGTCCCGCTGCCTTCAGCCGTTTGCCAGCGACGACCAAGCGGTGGTCAACATCATGCGCTGGCAGAACCTGGGCGCGGCGGCCGCGGGGCCGAGGCTCTAAGCGGAAACTCGATCGTTCAGCGACTTCAGGTGTCGTTGGCCTGAAGACGAGCCGTTGACTACTTTAGCCCCATGGCGAAGCTCAACCATTGCTTGGCTCTCCTCGAGGCGCTCGAACGCCAACTCCGCGGCGGCCACGTCGTCTCGCGAGCGAACTTCGTCGCTTGGACCTATAGAGGCGGCGCCGAACTCGCCGCCGAGGTGCACGCCGGGCTGCGAAGGGGCGTGCCGCTCCTAGGACCGCTCGCCGCTTTGCGCGAAAGCCTGCGGGCGAGCGACGCCTTTCAGAGGGAGACTTCGCGCCTTTTGGCCGTGGCTCGCTACCGCTTTGGCCTCGCTCTGGTCGGCGCCGTCGCGGCGCGCTGCTGGTTGACCGGGTCCGCCGGCTTTTTCCCTCGCGCTGTTTGGGACGCTGTGGCCTGTGCCCTTGCCCTGCTGATTTGTGTCGCGGGACTTCATCTTCTGAGGCGCGCCATGCCGTGCAGCTGGCTCTGGCAGGGCGGCGTGTCGGCCGAGGGACTGGCCTATTTTCAAGCGTTACTCGGCGGCCCCGGCCAGGGGCTTGGCGTTCAGGGCGAACTCGCCGAGCTCCGTCGGCGCGAGCTCCTGAGTGGCGTAAGCCAAGCCCAGGGACGGAAGCATTTGCTCGATGCCTATGCCCGACGCCAATTGGACGTCGCGCAATTGCGCTTGGCGCGCCTCGAGGACCTCTGGCCTCTGGCCGAGCTCGTCCTGACGGGACTGCCGGTGCTGCTGATCCTGCTCTTGCCTTTGATTGCGCTGCTCGAGCGCTAGGATCAATCTAGAAGCCCGACTTCGCAATCACCGAGGCCCGAGACACCGGCGCCTGACGAGGCTCCGGATCAAGCGGGCCACCATCGTCGCCGTCGTCGCCTCCGCCCAAGTTGCGCTGGGCTCGCGCCAACTCGGCCGTATAGTTCGCCGTGCGGTACAGAGAGATCAGTGCCTCGAGCGACACGCGAATGACACAGACGAGGAAGAGACCGACGATCGGCGCGACGATCAGCGCCAAGACGCCCGAACCGACGCCGCGCGAGAAGGCGCCAACGATTGCCAACACCGTCCAGATCGCACAGAGGATGAGCGAGAAGACGTAAAGAAATTTGACTAGATGCGGCGTCGCCGAACGGCGGAACGACAGATCCGTCAATAACGCCAAGAACTTGTCCATGGGTCCTCCCTTGTCCTATGATATTGCCACGGCTCAATCTAGGCAACCATGCAAAGACTTTCAAAACTAGTCCTCGACTACGCGGCCTATCACCGTGATTTCCGCAACACGTTGACCCACTTCGTCGGCGTGCCGATCGTCGTCTATTCGCTCTTCGTGCCCATGGCGTGGTTTAAATTTCGCCATTCTGACTTACCAATCAGCGCGGCGACGGTTTTCTTCGCCGTGACGATGATGTCTTATCTGCGCATCGATTGGGTCGTGGCCATCTGCGTGGCGCCAATCAGCGGGGCATTGCTTTACGCGGCGGAAGAAACGGCCAAGCTGCCTTTCGCCGAGTCCCTCACCGTTTTCGTCGCCAGCTTCGTCGTCGGTTGGCTGGTCCAACTCCTCGGCCACTATTTCGAGGGCAGGAAGCCGGCGTTGACCGACAACCTCATGCAGGTGTTCAACGCGCCGCTCTTTCTCGTGGTCGAAATCTTCTTCGTGCTGGGCTTAAAGGCCGACCTCAAGGCCGAAGTCCAGAAACTGCCGCAGAACCACTAGCCCTTGTTCAGGGTCAGGCCTTTGGTCAGCGCCTTTTTCATGCGCTTTTCGATGTCTTTGCCCGTGGGGCCGAGGGCGGCAAGGGCGGCATTCGCCGGCGTCATGATTTCCCGGCAAATGGCGGTGACGCGCTCTTTCGTCACGCGTTTGATCCTTTCCCTCTCCTCGACCAGCGAAAGACGCTGGCCCGAAAGGGTCGACCAAGCGAGCTTGGCTCCGACGGCCTCGGGGATGCCGGGGCTCAGTTCGGTGTCGACGACGGCGCGGACGATGGCGCGTTGCAGCTCGTCCTCCGTCGGTCCCTCTTCCGCGAACTGGCGCAGGAGGTCGAAAAGCTCGGTCAAGAACTGATCGAGCTGCTCGTGGGCGCAGGATGCCGAGATGTCGAGCGTGCCGACGTCCATGCCGAGGGTCGTGCCGGCGTTTATGTCGTAAACGAGGCCGAGCTGCTCGCGAAGGCGTCGCGCCAAACGGGAGCAGAAGCCGTCGGAGAGGATCCGCGTGATCAACTCATAGGCTTGCGCGTCTTCCGACCATTCGCCGCCGCAGAGGAAGCTCAACTTCAACTCGTACTCGTTGTCGCTGTGCTCGATCCACTTGACCTTCGGGCCTTTGAACTCCGGAAGCGGCGGGAACTTGGCCCGAGGAGCCTTGGCGAAATCCGAACGAAGCTTCGAGAAATGCTTGGTCAAGGTCTCGAGCGTCGAAGCATCGCCCCCGACGGCGCAAACGGTCATGTTCTTCGGCGTGTAGAAGCTGTCGCGATAGGTCGTCAGACTCTGGACGTCGACCTTCGCCAGCGACTCGCGGCTGCCGAGGATCGACTGCGCCATGGTCGACTTCGGCCAAAAGAGCGTCGAGATGTGGAAATCCAAGTCGGTCGAGTGGCCGTGGTCGTTGGTCTCGCCGTCGAGTTCGCGCAGGATGATGCTGCGCTCGACCTCGATGTCGGTGAGCTTCGGGTTCTCGAGGAACTCCGCGAAGAGGTCGATGACGTCCTCGGCGGTATGGCGGATTCCGGAATACCAGTATTCGGTGTGCTCCTGGCCGGTGGCGGCGTTCCAGTCGCCGCCGAGCCATTCGAAGGCCTCGGCCAAACGGCTGAACTCAGGGTGACGGGCGGAGCCGCGGAACATCATGTGCTCAAGGAAGTGCGACACCCCGGACGGATGTCCCGCCTCGAGGCGCGAGCCGGCGCGAATCATGACGCCGAGGAAGAAGTGGTCGTCATGCGGCAACGGCACGTGCAGGGCGGTCATGCCGTTCGGCAGCTTCTTCTCCACCCACGACGAGTCAAAGGCCTCGAGCCGGTTGGTGTGGAAAGAGGCGGGGCTTTTGCGAACGAACTGGCTCTTCACTTTGAGCCTTTCAGTTGAACCGAAAGAGCAGCTTGTTGGCGAGATTTTCCAACACGTCGCGCGCGTCGGAAGCCGGCAAGGTCTTCAGCGCGTCCATGGCGCCGAGCGTATACGACTGCGCCCGCTCGATGGTCAGCTCGGCCGTTTCGTAGCGTTGAACCATCTCGGCGACTTCCGCGACTTGCTCTTGGTCGATCACGGGTGAGGCGACGATGGCGGTTAAGCGGGCTAGCTCGGTCGGCGTCGCGTGATTACGCAGCAAGATGACCGGCAGCGTGACTTTGCCTTCGCTCAAGTCGGAGAGCGTCGCCTTGCCGACGATGTCCATCGAGCCGAGGTAGTCCAAGGCGTCGTCGATCAGCTGGAAGGCCATGCCAACGCCACGGCCGAAGCGCTCGAGCTCGGTGCGGACGGAGTCGGAGGCGCCGGCGAGTAGCGCCGCCGAGCGGCAAGCCGCCTCGATCAGCACGGCCGTCTTGCATTCGAGAATACGCAAATAGGTCGAAACCGGCAACGCCGGCTGAAAGAGCGATTCGAGCTGCAAGAGCTCGCCGTCGCTCATCAGGCGAATGGCGCGGGCGAAGGTCTTGACGATTTCCATGTTACCGGTGGCGGCCATCATTTCGCTG
>JAYWBY010000667.1:0-3201 GCA_043781115.1 Pseudomonadota bacterium | reverse complement strand
AGCGAATCCATGATACCGAGGAGCCGGATGCGGTAGCGCCGCGAGTCCGGATCTGTGGGGGGTCTGGGAGCTCATGCTCCCAGGCCTACCTGGCGAGGCTATATTATTACGGATGGGTTGAGTGCTATGCTGGGCGAGTGAAAACGCTCAATGGACAAAGCATCTTGCTCGTCGGCGGCACCGGCTTCGTTGGCCGAAGCCTTGGCCTTGTTTTGGCCAAGGCCGGCGCGGAGATCCGCGTCTTGACGCGTCATTCCGATCGGGCGCAACTAGACCTGCCTTTTCCCGCGCGTTTCTTGGCCTGGGACGGGCGCAATGTCCCACGCGAAGCCCTGGAAGGCGTCGCCGCGGTCATCAACGTCGCGGGCGAGAGCCTCGTCGCAGGGCGCTGGACGAAGAAAAAATGGCAAGCGATCGTCGACTCGCGGGTCGGAATCACCAAGGCATTGGCGGCAGCCGCGAAGGCGGCCGCGGCTTGGCCGAAGGTCTTGCTTCAGGCCTCGGCGGTGGGAATTTACGGAACCCGTGCAGAAGAGGTTCTAGGCGAAGAGACCACGGTCGGTACGGACCGTGTTGCGGGGCTCTGCGTCGCATGGGAGGAGGCGACCGCGGAGTTCACCAAAGCCGGGACGCGAGTTGCGATAAACCGCTTCGGCGTCGTGCTTGGGCTTGGAGGCGGAGCCTTGGGCCAACTTGCGGAGTCGCATCGCTTCGGTGTCGGAGCGGTGATCGGTGAGCGCGACGCCTGGCTGAGTTGGATTCACATCGACGACCTGACGCGGCTGCTCGTCGCGGAACTCGTCGATGAACGTTATGCCGGCGTGATCAACGCCGTGGCGCCGGAGCCTTGCCGCTGGCGAGCCTTCAGCCAAGGTTTATTGGGCGGCAAAGGTCCGGTGCTCGGCCTGCCGAAGGCGCTGGCTCGCATGATTTTAGGCGACGGTCCCGTCGCGGTGTCGACGTCGACGCGCGTCGTCCCGGCGAAGGCCGAGAAGTTGGGATTCTCTTTCGCCTTCCCCTCGATCGACCAGGCGCTGTCCGACCTTCTCGGCCAGGGAGCGCGGCGAACGGCCGGCTACCTCTTCGCGCAACAATTCGTCGCGGCGCCGCTCGACAAGGTGGCGGCGTTTTTCTCCGACGAACGCAATCTGCAGGAGTTGACTCCGCCTTGGGTCGATTTCCACGTCGTCGGCAAGTCGACGGCGACGCTCGAGGTCGACACTTTGATCAACTACCGCTTGAAAGTAAAGAACGTGCCGCTCGGATGGACGAGCCGGATCACCGTTTGGGACCTGCCTCGCCGCTTCGTCGACGAGCAGGTGCGCGGTCCTTACGCCTCTTGGTCGCACGAGCATGGTTTCGAGGCGCTCTGCGGCGGGACGCTGATGACGGACCTGGTTCGCTACCGCGTGCCGCTCGGCAAAATCGGCCAGGCCGGTGCGGGTTGGCAAATCAACAAGGACGTGGCCAAGATATTTGCTTATCGCCGCGGCGCCATTGCTCACCGCTTCGCCGGTCAGGATAAGAGAACTCTCACTAAATCCGAGATGGACCGCTCCTGAAAGCGGCGTAAAATTGATCCATGTAAAATTGATCCATGTAAAATTGATCCATGCACCCTTTTAGGAGAGGCCCGATGAAGACCCTGTTCGCTTCCGCATACCTGGCGCTCGTTCCTTTGACTCTTGCCGTCGCCCCTGCCGGCGCGCTGGCGGACGAAGTCCAAGCCCCCGAAGTCAGCCTTGCTGAAATGAAGACGATCGTCTCGACGAAAGCCGCGACCATCATCGATGCCAACGGCACCGCCATGTACAACGGCGCCCATGTGCCCGGCGCCGTGAGTTTCGCGAAGCACGAAAAAAATCTCGCCAACGTCTTGCCGAAAGACAAAGGCGCTTTGATCGTGGCGTACTGCGGCGGCCCGCTTTGCACCGCGTGGCAAGACGCGGCGAAGGCCGCCAAGCAAATGGGCTACACCAACGTCAAGCACTTCAAGGGCGGCATCAAGGGCTGGACGACGGCCGGAGAGAAGGTCGAGAAGTCCTGAGTTAGGGGCCGTGCGCCTCTTCCTCGGAATCGCCCTTTCGCCAGAGACTCAAGCCGAGTTGGAGCGCTACGTCGCCAACTTGGCAGGGTCTGGCCTTCTCCCGGGCCGCGCTTCGGCGCCCCGCAACTGGCACGTGACGTTGGTCTTCCTTGGAGAGGCCGACGAGGCGCGGCGTGCCGGTCTCCAGCGACAGCTCGACGGGGCGGACCTCGGCCCGCCCTTTGCGGTCGAAGTCGCCGGCCCCGGCGGCTTCCCGAACGCCGCTCGCGCCCATATCGTCTGGCTGGGCGTCGGAATTCATTCGGAGGCGCTGGCACGCTTGCAGCTCAAGGTATCCGCGGCCTCGGTCGCGGCCGGCTTCACGCCGGAGGACCGGTCTTTCGCGCCGCATATGACGCTCGCCCGGGCCAAACCTCCCGTCAGCGTCCAGGCTTTGGCGGCTTCAGCTAAGCCCCCGATGGTCCAACTCGAAGTCACGCGCGTCGTGCTCTTTCACAGCCGTTCGACGCCTTCGGGCACCGAGTACGACGAACTCGCTTCATGGCCGTTAACTCGCTAGTATGATCAGATGCAAAAGCTGCGTCCGGTGCTCCTAGCATTCGTTGCCGTCGTCGTCGTGGTCGGACTCTACAAGGTCGCCGTGGCGCTCCGCCGTCCGCCGGCAGTCGACGCCACCAAGCCGTCGACTCAATCTACCGCCAGCCAACTCTTCGACCCTGAGCCTTACGCACCGGTCTGCGCCTACTGGGCTCCCTGGCGTCGCCTCGTGGCTCCGGGGGAACCGCGCGACTATCTGACGCGAATCAAGCGGCGGCTGGAAGAGCCGTCGGCCCGCAGCGGTGAATACAAGAAGATGATCGAGCAGGCGCATAGCGTCTTGTCCGGGACTACCGAAAAAGTGTGCATTTCCGGGCGAACGGTCGCCGACGGCACGTACCACATGGACGCCTTTGACGCCAAGACCTGCAACACGCCGCCCGAGAGATTCCTCGAAGCCAACACGACGATCGCGGTCGAGAAGCAGGACGACGACAGCTTCATCAACGACATCGAGATCGCCGTCGGCATGGAGCAGGTTCGGCCGGAGGCCGTGCTGACGTTCTTAAAAGAAGAGGTGGCGCTCCTGCACTCGGGCTATCACGGTTGGTCGAAAG
>JAYWBY010000666.1:0-8875 GCA_043781115.1 Pseudomonadota bacterium | reverse complement strand
CAATTCGGGCGGATCTTGGAGGTCACCGTCGAGCAACACGCAAGCAGCCTTGCGCGACAGCTGCATGCCACTGCGAAACGCCGCTTGCGAGCCAAAGTTCCGAGCATGGGAGATTCCGACGACGCGGCGATCGTTTGCGGAGAGGCCTTGAATGACTTTCTCGGAGTCGTCAGGACTGCCGTCGTTGACGAAAATGATCTCGTAGTCGATGTTGAGATCCTGAAAAACCTTGGTCAAGCGTTCATACATGATCGGGATTGCGAGCGCGTCTTTGTAGCAGGCAATTACCGCCGAGACCGAATACCGATGATCTTGCGCCTTGCTCTTCGAGGCGCGTTCGTACTCGCCTTTGTCGGGCAAAGACCGGTACCAGTCAAAAGTGCGGCGGAGGCCCTCAGCCAGGGGTGTGGTCACCCGCCAGCCGAGGAGACGAGCCGCTTTTTCCGGGTTCGCCCCCCACTTCTTTGTGTCCCAATCCCGGTTTGGCATCGTCGCGAAGGCCGGCGTGCCGGCGAGCGAGAAGAGCTCCTTTGCCGCTCTGGCGAGATCCGCAATCGAGGTTGGCGATCCAGAGCCGATGTTGAACGACTCACCCCAGCTCGTGGATGGCAGCGCGACGGCGGCCTTGATCAGCGCGTCCGTTACGTCGTCGATATACACGAAATCTCTACTGGTGTCGGGCGAGACCAGCGGCGGAAACTTCCCGTCGAGCGCATGACGAATCAGAGTCGGCATCAAGCGCGCCGAGTCTTCTCCTGGGCCATAGGCGGAGTAGAGTCTAAGGTTGGCGCAAGGGAACTTTCTTACTTTGCCGTAGTAGCGAAGGAGCGACGCGGACGAGACCTTTGACACGGCATAGTGGCTATTGGGCTCAAGAACGGCATCTTCAGCGGGTGAATCGCCGTTGAGCCCGTATTCCGACGAGCTGCCGCAGTGAATATAGGCCGCGATGTTTGTGCTTTCCAAGCGCGCCAACAATTGCGCAGTAAGAAGAAAGTTAGTTTGGTATGTGAGTTCGGAATCGGTCTCGAACGAGTAAGCGCCGTAAGCGATACAGTTGAAGATCGTCTTGGGTTTTACTCCAGCAAGGGCCTCGCCGAGATTCACCGTCAGTAGCAGGTCTGTGACAAGGATGTGGCCTCGCGGCACATCCGCTAGACGCCAAGCGGGGAGGCGCTGCGCCGTGCCCCAAACGTCGGCGCGGGCGCGAAGAAGGCGCTTCATCAGATTAGCGCCGACAAATCCGCTTGCTCCGAGCACCAGAATTGGGCCTTGCAGCCGCGCGATTTCGGCGTCGCTGATCATACAAGCCCGTTCAGGCCGCTTGGCGACGGCGCAAGGACGGTGGCCGGATCCAAGCCCGAATCCTTGCGGTGATAAGTCTGGGAGCCAAATCGTCCTGATGGGTAGCGTCGGGCGAAGTGGTGCCGCAGCTGGCGAGGCGAATTTCCGCTCTCGGCCAAGCGCAACGCCAAGAGCGAAGCGAGTCCGCCCATAGCGACGTGTTCCTCGGCGACTGTTAGAGTTTGACCCTTTATCTGGGCGGAGAGTTCAGCGGGAATAGCGTCCGCCGTGAAGGGCAGGACACTGACCACCCAAAGGCTCGGCCGACGATTACGCGGCATTGCCAGCAGTGGGGCGACAAAGGTCGCGGCGAGCGGGCCGATACCGACGAAGACCCCCTCTTCTCCGTCGACCAGGCAACGCCAAGGCGCAAAGGGGGCGGGGACGGCGAGTGCGGGTCGCTCGCACTTGCCAAGCCTGAGGTAAGCCGGACGCCGGTTTTTGAAGAGATCGCTGATAATGGCCGGCATGTCGTCGGCGCTAAATGGCACGACGATCTCTAAGCCATCAAGAGCGGAGAGCGGCCCGTAGTCATCTAGCGAGTGATGGGTGCTGCCCATGACGCCGTAGCCATAACCGCCGCCGTTGCCGACCAAAATTACGGGCAGTTTATGATGCACGACATCATTTTTGATGTGCTCAAACGCTCGAGCATAAAGGAACGGGCCGATGCTATAAACCCACGGCGCCAGACCTTCCTTGGCCATGCCGGCAGCCACTGCGACCATGTTTTGCTCGGCGACGCCGGCATTTATAAATCGAGGCCCGAGCTTTGCCTGCAGCCCTTCAAAGAGACCAAATCCGAGATCACCGGTTAGCAAGCAAAATTCTGGTTGATCGACCAGGCGCTCAAGCTCTCTTCTGAAAATCTCGCGCATTAGCTCCTCTTTTCAGCGTGAAGAGGCACGTCGACCGGCGTAGGCCGAAGCGGATTTTCTCCGCCCAGAGACTCGGCTTGCTCTAATTCGGCCATTGCTTGCGCGTAAAGATCAGCGCTTAGGGGCAAGTAATGCCAAGCCATTTTGTTTTCCATAAAGGAGATGCCTTTGCCCTTACGCGTCGCGGCAACGATCACGCGTGGACCCCCACCCGTGGGCGCGAAAGCGGAGCCAAGACTTGCGGCCGAATGCCCATCGATCTCCACGACCGTCAGGCCACAACGACGCAAACGCCCAGGCAAATCGTCCATGCGTGTCACTTCGTTCGTCGCACCAAATCCCTGCAGACCATTCTTGTCGATGATGACGGTCAGTCCATCAAGGTGGTGATGGGCTGCATAATGCAGCGCCTCCCAAGTCGAGCCTTCATTGAGTTCACCGTCAGAAACGAGGCAAAAGACCGTTCCCGGCTCACCTTTGATTTTTTTGGCGTGCGCGATGCCGTTCGCTAACGATAGTCCGTGTCCTAGGCTGCCTGTAGCAAACAAAATGTCGGGATGCCACCCGGCGACGGGGTGTCCGGCGAGCAGTGTGCCGTCCTTGTGAAAAGTCCGAAGGGCTGCATCATCTAACCGACCCGTCGCCCATAGGGCAATATAGAGGGCGCCGGCAGAATGGCCCTTTGACAAAACAAAGCGATCTTGCTCGTAGATGAAGTCGTGGAACAGCAAGACCAGCAAGTCCAGACACGAAAGGTTGCCGCCAATGTGTCCGACGCCACTTTCGAAGTGCATCTGGATCAGACGGCGCCTGGCTTGCGTCATCAAATTGTTGATTTCGTGAGGCTGAATGCGTATAACCCGCTTTGATTCTAGGAATTTCGTTAACACTAACACCCGTCGTTGAGTTGACGCAATCGGTAATGGTCCTGTCGAGCAAAGGCTTCAATTTCAGGATGATGCGTGAAGTCTTTCGTATTCGTGTTGATGAGTACTTTTTCTGGTGCGACTGCCTGCAGTGCTGCCTGAGATGTAGCGGGATGCAGGAAAGAGTCGGCCCTGCAAAAAAGCCATCGACCGAAAATGTTACATTCCTTTACGGCCAAAAACTTGCCGCACACCTCGCCTCAATTTGACACTCTTCCTTTGGCTTCACAAAGCCAAATCGCCGGAAAAACGTGGTCGCGGCTATTTTTGATTCTGCCCGGATTGCTCTATCTCGCGGTATCAGTGCCTCACCTCAACCTTGTTCCGATGTGGGATGGACTGTGGTATGCCGATTGTTTTCCTACGGCAAGTTTGAGCGACTTCTCTCGTCCTTGCTTTGGCCACCCGTCACAAGGGTGGCTAGTGTTTCTCAGGCTGTCTCAACTGCTATTCCCCGGCAGCGCTAATGCGCTCAATGCCGTTCAAGTACTTTTCGGGCTGACCGCGGTCGTGGCTTTTCAGGCGACTATTGCCGCACTTTGGCCCGCCGCACGCCATACAACTCTCAACCTCCTAATCAGCATAGCCTTCGCACTGAACCCGGTAGTCGTCGGGAATATGCTGAATGCCTCCCCCGACAATGGCGTTCTGGAATTTTATCTTTGCTTCGTGGCCTGCCTCCTGCGCGGACGCTACCGGTCAGCCGCTCTGTCGGGTCTCTTCCTTCTCTTTTCCAAGGAACCTGGGATTGGATACTACCTCGTGACGATCGCGACGCTCGCCTGTGTCGTGTTTACACAACCTCAGTACGCAATCTCGCGGGGACCGGCGTTGCGACGCGCCTGGGTGTTGGCGCTCCCGTTGTTGGCATTCGTCGGTGTTTTTCTCGAGAAGGTCTCGGCTGCCAAAAGGTCGATGTGGGTCGGAATGGATGACTACTCGAACTTTGCCGAGCAACTGAGCCCGCTCGTCGATCTCCCAAAAGTTCTTAGACTGTTGGCGATCGTCGTAGTGCAGAATTTCGCGTGGGTTACGAGCGGACTAATTTTAGCTGGCGCGACGATCAAGATACGGGACGCGGCGCGAAAGCGGCCAAAAATTTCGGTCCTATTGATGAACCGGATGTCAGTCTTGATTTTCTTGTTGCTCGTTTTCTTATACATATCCACGCGATTTGTGTTGGAACATCCATCGCCTCGATACGTTATGATCTGCGTCCCTGTGGCCCTCCTCGCCGTTCGGAAAAGCTTAGACATCGCTTCAGCGCAATACCTAGCACGTTTTGCCGCGGTGACGCTGATCGTGTTGAATGCTGGATCTTTGTATTTCTCTGCCGATCCGGTCTCCCGCCTCTTATTCGGGACATTTTCCGTCGGTCGCTCCGCGATGTATCGGCCCTTGCCCGGTCCCTTACCCGGTGGCGTTTCGGAAGGCCAATATCGAGACGAATTAATCTATAACTTGCAGTTTACGAAATTCGATAAACTATTTAATGAAGTTCTGGCCCAATACTGCCGAAGTGATTGCCAAATTGTGACTGCTTTCAACCGATGGCGTGGCGATTATGGAATGAACGTCGGTGGCTTGTCCCGTCGCGCATTGCCGAACGCCTCGGAACCAGCGCTTTGCCTCGCTCGCGAAGATGTGAGAAGAAAGTTTCTTTCGGCAGGCTACCCTCTCGACAACCCCCATCCATGCTTGATCTTCGTCGGCATGCCAAATGCGCCCGGTGCCATATACGCTTGGAGCAAAATGATGGAAGACAGCTTTCACGATTATCACTTGGCGTTCGAGAGCACGCTCGACGTTGACGGATTCACCGCGAAAATCCTCCAGTTTCTACCGCGCTCCGAACCCTGAGCGAGCATGTCCACCAATGCAAATCATCGAAACGTAGGCCTAGGAGGCCCTGCAGTTTCGGTTAGATCTCGAGGCGCTTAAAAACACACTCCGGGATGTTGCGGATCACCAGCATGATATAGCGCCAGAGCCACGGCACGTAAAGGACGTCGCGACGCCGCTCGATGCCAAGAAAGATCGCGCGCCCAACCGGCGGCGCCTGGGCTAAGAGCGGCAGCTCCGTCATCCCCGCGGTCATCGGCGTTGCGACCGGCCCCAAAACGATGGTGACGACCGAGGCGCCGGCTTTGTCGAGCTGTTGACGGAGGCCGGAAAGGTATGCGTTCAAGCCGGCCTTGGCGGCGCCATAGACGAAATGCTTGGCGCGACCGCGCTCGCCGGCGATCGAGGACATGACGGCAAGAGTGCCAGCCTTCTGCCGCTCGAGTTGGGCGGCGATCAGGCTGATCAGAACGGCGACGCTCGTAAAATTGGTGCGGATCACCGTCTCGATGTTGCCGGGATCGGTCTGCGGGAGCGCGAGATCGCCGCGGTAGCCTTGGGCGACGACGGCGCGGTCGATGCGCGGAACTGCCGCCATCACCCGAGCGAAGGTTTCCGGAAGCCTCGCGAGATCCGCGAGGTCGGCGACGATCTCAATCGGCGAGGAGCGGTAGGTGGCGCGAAATTCCGCGCTCACACGCGCCAACTTTTCGGGGCTGCGGGCGACCAGGACCAGTTGACAGCCGGACAAGGCATAGTGCCGCGCGACCTCGATCGCCAGCGCTGACGTTGCACCGAAAATAAGAACATTCATGCAGGTTCCTGACCTGGGGTAGCTATCAGAGTCCGCCGGCGCGGTGATCATTCCGCATCTCGGCAACCAATGAGGTCGGCCGTTGCTTGACCTCTTTATATATCCGCGTCAGGTATTCAGCGATGATCGCGAGGCAGATGAACGCGACGCTCGCCAGGGCAAGGATGACGGCAATCATCGTCAGCCAGCCACGCGGACCGCGCACATTAGCGAAGTAGAGCGCCACCAAGACGACGAGGTTGGCGATCGAGAGGACGGTGGTGCTGGCGGCAATGATCGAGACGAAGCGCAAGGGCGCGGTCGAAAACGACGTTATGGCAAGGATCGCCCAGCTGAAATAGCTCCGATAAGACTGCGTCGACTTGCCGGCAAAGCGTTTGTCGCGCTTGAAGTTCACGCCGATCTGCGGGAAACCGACCCAGGCGCGCAGACCGCGGAGGAAACGATCCTTCTCGGGGAGGTCGTTGATGATGTCGACGACCTTGCGGTCCATCAGCGAAAAATCGCCGGCGTCCACCGGAATCCGGATGTCGGAGAGGTAGTTCCAGGTCCGATAGAAGGCGATGAACGCGCGACTCTTAAGCCAAGAGACATCGCGTTCCTTGTGGATCCCGTAGACGACCAGGTAACCGGCGAGCCATTGCCGCGCGAACTCTTCGATCAGCTCCGGCGGATCTTCGAGGTCACCATCCATCAAGACGACGGCGGCGCCGATGGCCTGCTTCATCCCGAGCGTGTAGACGTTCATCAGCCCGAAGTTGCGCGCGTGGTGAATGACGGTGAGCCGCGGGTCACCTTTCGCGAGTTCGTCCAGGACCGCGCCGGCGTTGTCGGGGCTCGCGTCATTGACGTAGATGATTTCGTACGATGACGTGATGCGTTGCAACGTGGCGCTGAGGCGCGCATAGAGCTCGCGAATATTGAGCTCGTCCCGGTAGCACGGGACGACGACGCTGAGCATCTTGTCAGTTAGCGGCGCCATGAAGCTCCCGCAAACGACCGGCGACCGCGGCGGCTGAGATCTGCGCTAGGTCTTCCAGCTGCTCCTTCGAGCCGGCGACGCGGAAATACTCGTCGGGAATCGCCATAGTGGCGAACGGCAGCCGCGTCCCCGAGCGGGCGAGAACCGCGCCGAGGTATTCGCCAAAGCCGCCCTGCGCGACGTTGCTTTCGACGACTACCAGGCGTTGATGACGCGTCGCGAGGGCGAGGAAGGCCGGCTCGTCGAATGGTTTGATGGTAGGGGCGCTGTAGAGACTCCAGTCATTTGCGGTTGGTCCTAGGGCGTGAATCGCTTTGTGACAATCCCCGAGGACACTGCCGGTGGCGATCACTAGGCCAGCGCCGGCGCGCCCCTCGCGGATCTTGAGAAGTTGGCCCACGGGCAAAGGCCCAAGCGCCTCGCGCTCAAAGGTGTGCGTCGGCCAGCCAAGGCGAATGTACACGGGGCCCGGAAGGGTCGCGGCGGCGGTGACGCAGCTCCACGTCTCGACGGCATCGCCAGGGTGCAGCACGGTCATGTTCGGGATTGCGCGCATCATGCCGATGTCTTCGATAGCGTGATGCGTGCTCCCTTGGACGCCGTAAGTGAAGCCGGCGCCGACGCCGATGAGCTTGACGTTCAACTTGCCGATGCCGAGGTGGATGCGCGTTTGCTCCAAGCACCGCATTGTCACGAATGGGATCATGCTGTAACAGAAGACGGTCTTCCCGGCGCGCGCCAGCCCTCCGGCGACCCCGATCATATTGGCTTCGGCGACGCCCACGTTAAGGAAGCGTCGCGGGTAGCGCGCCAAGAGGTCTTCGAACGCCATGTAGCCGAGATCCGCAGTCAAGAAGAAGACGTTCGGATCGCGCGCGAGGGTTTCATCGATCGCCTTGATCAGCGCGTGCTTCACGGCGCGAGCTCTGCCAAGGCGCGGCTGAGGTCATGGCCTTTGACAGGCAAATAGTGCCAATCGATGTCGCCTTCCATAAAGGAGACGCCCTTGCCTTTGATTGTGTCAGCGATGATCGCCCGCGGCCGGTCCGACGGCGCGCGCAGCGCTTCTTGGAGCGCCCCAAAGTCGTGCCCGGGGCATTCCACCGTGTCGAAGCCGAAGGCGCGCCACTTCGCGGCGAACGGCTTGAGACTCAAGATTTCGTCGGTGAGGCCGATCGCCTGGAGCTTATTGTCGTCGACGATGAACGTCAGATTGTTCAGCCGATGTTGGGCGGCGAACAGCGCGGCTTCCCACACGGCGCCTTCTTGGCACTCGCCATCGGAGAGGACGGTGAAGACGCGTCGGTCGACGCCGTCATGCCGCCGCGCCAATGCGATCCCGCAAGCCGTCGACGCGCCGTGGCCGAGGGAGCCGGAGGCGAAGGCCAAGCCTGGAAAGAAAGGCTCGCCGGGGAAACTCGTCATGCGCGAGCCGGAGCGGTGATAGGACCGCAAATCGTCGTCGCTGAGGAGGCCGCGGGCATGGAGCGCCGCGTAAATCGCCAGTCCGCCGTGGCCTTTGCTGACCACCAAGTCGTCGAGCGGCTCGTTGGCAGGCGTGAAGCGCATCGTATCGAAGAAGAGGACGGTGAGGATATCGACCATCGAGAGGGATGTGGCGATATGCCCGGTCCCGGCGGCGGCCGCGGTCGTCAAGATCGACCGGCGGATGGCCGTGGCCTTTGCGGCGAGGGTCTCGGCGCTGACGGCCGCGGCAACCGCAGGAGTCAAGACCGACCGGCGGATGCCCGTGGATTTGGTGGCGAGGGTGTCGGTGCTGACGGACGCGTCCAAAGAATCGTGGTCCTTCCTATCGCGGGGTGGCCTCGGCCGGGGGATGTTTCCGTCATAGCACAGCCGGGGGTCTTGTAGCTACGACACCCGAAAACGATCGTCAGTTGAATATCTTGCCAACGGATCCGAACCATGCGAATTTACAAAATTCCGACTTTCGACGCGCTGAAAAATACTGGATTCTCGCCCCATTGCTCTTGTCGGCCGGGAAATTCTGGGAGCTTATGGGATGCACCATCGTTTACGATCCAGACGTGATTGGTTTTCGCTTCTGCCCGGATTGCTCTATCTCGCT
>JAYWBY010000665.1:0-3217 GCA_043781115.1 Pseudomonadota bacterium | reverse complement strand
TAACTGAGCGGGATTTTCAGGAAACGCTGGCCATTGGCGTCGGGGCGTGGCAACCGGCCGCCGTCGATGTTGATCTGGACGCTCGGGTAGAGGAGCTTTGGAGTGGTCAGCGTTTTGTCACGATCGGTGCGGAATTGGACGAAGGTGTCTTCCGAAGTCTCGGCGCAGAGCTGGATGTTCTTCGCCTTTTCCTCGCCCACGGTACTCTCGTAGCGGAGCGGGCGGCCGCCGGGTTGGTAGTCGTGCGCTGGAAATATCCGCGTCGAATCCGGCAGTCCGTAGATCACTTTGCTGATCGATCGATACAGTAGCCGTGCGTCGCCGCCCGGAAAGTCGCAACGACCCGTGCCCGAATCGGGCATGAACAGCGCGTCGCCGGTGAACAGCGCATCCCCGAAGAGATAGGAGCAGCACGCCGCCGTATGCCCCGGGGTGAAGTAGACCTTGAAGGACAGCGTTCCGACGCGGACTGTTTCGCCTTCTTTCAGCAGCAAGTCGAACTGGCTGCCATCGGTTTTGAATTCCCCGCCCAAACTGAAGATTTTTTTGAAGGTCGCCTGGACGTCGCGGATGCGCTCGCCGATTGCCAAAGTTGCGGCGGGAAAAAGGGCCTTTAGTTCCGCGGCGGACGATAGGTGGTCGGCGTGGGCGTGGGTTTCGAGGAGCATGCGGAGGTTGAGCTGTTGAGCTTTGACCGCCCCGGCAATCTTTTGCAGCGACGTCCGGGATATTCTCGACGCTGCCGAGTCGTAGTCCAGCACCGGGTCGATGACGACCGCATCGCGGCTCGCCGGATCTTGCACGAGGTAGGTGAGCGTGTTGGTTGCTTCGTCGTAAAACGGTTCAACGCGGGTCATGCCCGCCTCCCTTCACAGCTCGATTTGAATGCCGATTTCCACCACTTGGCTCGACGGGATGCGGAAGTAGGCCGTGGCCCGCTGGGCGTTGCGCGACATCAGCGAGAAAAGATTCTCCCGCCAAATCGCCATGCCTGGGCGTGACGTCGCCAGCACTGTCTCGCGGCCGAGGAAATAGGCGACTTCCGACAAGTTCAAGGTCAGCTCGGGGGTGTCGCAGCGGAGCAGAACGGCCGGGACGTTGGGAGTGTCCATGAAGCCGTAAGAGACGGCGATCGTGTAGAAGTGGTCGTCGATCTGGCGGACTTTGAAGCGCTCGTCGCGCGACACGTAGGGAACTTCCAGCGTCGTCACCGTCATCAGCGCCACGGTCTCGTGGATCACCTTGTTGTGTTTGACGTTGTGGACGAGCGCCGGCGGCGCGCCGTAAAGGCTCGAAGTCATGAAGATCGCGGTGCCGGGAACTTTGACCGGTGGATGTTGTTTGAGGTTTTTCAGGAACGTCTCGATCGGCACCGACCGGTCGCGCAAGCGGTCGGCCAAGATAGTGCGGCCGCGCCGCCATGTCGTCATCACCATCAGGATCAGGCAACCGATGAAGAGGGGAAACCAACCGCCGTGCACGACTTTCGTCATCGTCGCGGAGAAGAAGCTGAGGTCGAGGGCGAGCAGCGGCAAGGTGACCAGCAGCGACACCCACAAACGCCAGCCCCAGCGATCGTGAGTCACGAAGAACGTCAGGATCGTGGTGATGACCATCGTCGTCGTCACGGCGACGCCATAGGCCGCGGCCATGTTGCTTGAGTTTTCGAAGAAGAGCACCAGCCAGATGGTCGAGATGAGCAGCGCCCAGTTGACGAAGGGCACGTAGATTTGGCCGATCTCTTCCTTCGACGTATGACTGATCGTCATCCGCGGCAAGTACCCGAGGGAGACGGCTTGGCGTGTCAGCGAGTACGCCCCAGAGATCAAAGCCTGAGAAGCGATGACCGCCGAGGCCGTCGAAAGCGCCACGAGTGGATAAAGCGCCCATTCCGGCGCTAAGCGGAAGAACGGGTTTACCGCCGCCGTCGGGTCGTCAAGCAACAGGCCGCCTTGGCCTAGGTAGTTCAGGACCAGGCCCGGCAGGACGACCGTATACCAAGCGATGCGGATCGGCCGCCGCCCGAAGTGGCCCATGTCGGCGTAGAGAGCTTCCGCGCCGGTGATCGCCAAGATGACCACGCCTAAAGCGACGAAGCCTTCCCACCGGTTGGTCAGCATGAACTGTACGGCGTGCCAAGGGTTGAGCGCCGCCAAGACCGCCGGATGCCGCAAGATGCCGGCGACACCTAAGCCCATCAAAGCCAGAAACCACAGCATGATGATTGGCCCGAATACCGCGCCGATTTTGGCGGTGCCGCCTCTTTGCGGCAAAAAGAGGAGCACGAGCACCACGATTGAGATCGGCATGACGTAACGTCCAAAGCCAGGGGACGCGACCTCCAGGCCTTCCACGGCGCCGAGGACCGAAATGGCAGGAGTAATGATGCCGTCGCCGTAGAGAAGCGCGGCGCCGAAGAGTCCCATCAGCACAAGCGTTCGGCCTTTGCCCTTCACGATCAGATTGGCGCCCGGGGCCGCCAAGGCCATCAAGGCTAAGACCCCGCCCTCGCCTCGGTTGTCGGCTCGCATGACGAAAAGCAGGTATTTCACGGAAATCACGATGATCAACGACCAAACGATCAGGGACAAAATGCCCAGCACGTTCAGCGTCGAGAGCGGCATCGCGTGCGGTCCGTGGAAGCATTCGCGCAAGGCGTAGAGCGGGCTCGTACCGATGTCGCCGAAGACGACGCCCAATGCCCCGAGCGTTAGACTCATCAGGTAACGGCGACTGGTCGATTCAGCACGGAGCGGGGCAGCGGAAGAGTGCGACATTGGGGCTTTCAGTTCTTGTACACGTGCAACTGCCGGCTACGGAAGCGGCCGCGATTGTCTCGGTCGATCGCGATCAAGATGCCGATGGCAGCGCACGACGTGATGAGGTTCGACCCGCCAAACGAGAAGAACGGCAAGGGTAATCCTTTGACCGGGAACATGCGGAGGACCATGGCGACGTTGATGGCGAATTCGATGAACAAAAACGCCCCGAGGCCGATGGCCAGGAGGGCGCTGAAGGTCGTCTTGGACTGCTTGGCGATCAGCAGCGCGATGCTGCCGATGGCCGCGAACGAGATCAACAGCAGCGAGCCGCCGAAGAAGCCGTGCTCCTCGGCGAACACCGAGAAGATGAAGTCCGAGTGGCTCATCGGCAAAAAGCGCAAATGAGTCTGGGTGCCGTGCATGAAGCCCTTGCCGTTCATGCCGCCGCTACCGAT
>JAYWBY010000664.1:0-22206 GCA_043781115.1 Pseudomonadota bacterium | reverse complement strand
TACGCGGAGGCTCTGACTAGCCGACCGGACCGGTTCGTCCAACCCTCCGCGTACTCCGCGCCTCCGCGGTTGAATTTCGATCCCCGCGTCTCCGCGTTCCTAGCTCGACTTCTTCCAAGGCCCGTCGATGTCTTCCGGCTCGTCGTCCTTGGGGGCCGGGCTGGCCTGCTTATCCATGCGCTCTAGCCCGCGTATGGCTTTGTCGAAGTCGGGACGATGGACGAGCGCTTGGGCATAATGCCAGCGAGCCTTGTCGGGTTCGCCGCGTTTTTCGAAGGCGTGCCCGAGGTTGAAGAGGACGCGCGCATCGCACGGGTCGATCTTCAGGGCGATCATGTATTTGTCGATGCCTTCCTTGTATTGGCCCATGCGGATGTACGTCATGCCGAGCGAATTCAGCGTGCTGATGTCCTCGGCGTCCAGGTCCAAGGCCTTCTTGAAATTCTTCATCGCCTTGTCGTATTCCTCTTGCGCGAGGTAGACGGTGCCTAGGCCCTTGTAGGCTTCCGCCATTTTCGGGCTTAGGCTCAGCGTCTTCTTGAAGAACTTTTCGGAGCCCTCGAGCTGGGACATCTCGAGGTAAACCCGTGCGAGGACCAAGGTGTAGCGGGGGTTGTCCGGGCTCATCGAATTCAAGATGGAAGCCGCCTGAATGGTGCCCGTGCGGTCGCCCTTTTTCTCCGAAATCTCGAGCATGATCCGGTAGGCCTCGATGAATTCCGGATTGGCTTCGGTCGCCTGGTGGAGCTTGGACATGGCGCCGCGGTGATCGCCGCGACCCGCCATGATGCGCGCATGGAGCGACAGGGCCCGCGCCGACTTCGCCAAAGTCGTCGACGCTTCGCCGATCAATTGTTCGGCGGCGTCGAGGTCGCCGCCGACGAGCTTCTCCTCGGCCATATCGAGGAGGTTCGTCCGCCGGCTGACCTTGTTGACGCCGCGCAAGAGGATCGCCAACTGATTCATGAAGTCTTCGTAGGAAAACGGCTTCAGCAAGTAGGCGTCGATCTTGACCTCGGTCGCCAAAATGACGTCCTGCCGGAGGTTCTCCGTCGACATCAAGAGAAAAGGGGTGTCCTTGAAGGCGGCCTCCTTGCGGAGCGCGCGGCAAAACTGCAAACCGTTGGTTTCTTCCAACGACCATTCGACGACGAAGAGGCCGACCTTGTTGGTCAGCATTTCGCGGCGTGCGTCGGCCACGTTGCTCACGAGCTTCATGCGCCGGACTTTGAGGTTGGTCAGAAACTGTTTGATCGAATTGCGAAAATTGCCCGACGGCTCGATCACGAGCACGCAGCGCCCGCCGAGGAAATCGTTCAGTTGTTTCTTCAGATCTTGGGCCGCCATGTCGGAACACTCCCTTCCACCTTTGTTATCGGCAGAAAGAAGGAAGAGGTTGATGCGCCTGACGCCGCGCTGAGAGTTAGGTGTAACTATTTAATATGTAAGGATAAATAAAGAATATCAGGGTTAAATCTTTACACCGGCGGCGGGGTCGCTTTTAATCAAGGTCCATCCCGAAAGGTACGCGACCTTTGGCCCAGTCCGCCGGCAACCTCTACCGCCAAGCCCTAAAAGACCATTGGTTCGTGTACACGGCCGGGACGATCACCTTGCTGGTGACCAGCGGCACGGAAGTATTGGTGCCGCGCTTCGTTCAGTGGTGCCTCGACATCATCGGCCACACGGAGGCCCACGTCCCGGGTTTCCTCCTTCGCTCCGACCCCCGGCAAAGCATTCGGACCCTGGCGACCTGGATGGCGGGTGCCCTCTTGGTCGGCTGGGCTGGCCGGATCGGCTGGCGCCAGCTTCTCGCTCGGCGCACCCACTGCACCGGCCGGGACATCAAGGTGCGGTTCTGGAGCGTCTTGCGTTACTTGCCGCTCTCGACCTTCCACCGCTACCCGCTCGGCGATTTGATGAACCGCGCCACCGGAGACTGGAACGCCAGCCGCGCCATCCACGGCTTCACGTTGGTGTTGACCCTCGACCTCATCTTCTTCACGCTGCTCGCCGTCCTGTCGATGTTCTCGCTGAACGTCGAGTTGACGCTCTATTGCCTGGCCGTGTTCCCGATCCTGCCTCGTTGGATCCTGAAGCTGGCTCGCCGCGAGCACGACCAGCATCTTTACGCCCAGGAGAAGCTCGGCAAGCTCTCCGATCAGATTTCGCAGGCTCTCGGCACCATCCGGTTGCAGCGCGCCACGGCCAGCGACGCCATCTGGCAGGCGAACCTCGAAGCCGAAGCGCGAGACTATGCCACCCGGCGCTTCGAGGTGGTAAAGACCGGCTGGAAGATCTTCCCGCTCGGCGCGACGCCGACTTTGATCGCCTACGGCGTCCTGCTCTACCTCGGCATTCACAAAATAGCGAAAGGCGAGCTCAGCATCGGCCAGTTCGTGGCGCTCCAGTCTTATGTATTGATGCTCCAAGGCCCGCTCTTCGACATGGGTGACTGCATCGCCGAATGGCAGCGGGGCTTCGCCAGTCTCAGCCGGATCGCCGAGATCTTCAATCTGCAGAGTTTGGGCGACCGCCTCCTCGGCAAGAGCGCCAAACCGCAGCAGGAAGCCCGTGGCTTCGAGCTCGAGGTGCGCCGGCTGACCTTTGCCTACGACGCCGACCCGCGGCCGGTGCTGAAAGACGTACATTTGAAAGTCGCGGCCCGCGAGACCGTCGGCATCGTCGGACCGATCGGCTCGGGCAAAACGACGCTCCTTTCCCTGTTCGCAGGTCTTCTCGAGAGCCCTGGCGGCGCCGTTACCATTGCCGGCACCGCTGCCGACGAATTGGCTCGCGAATGGTTCTCCTCGAACGTCACCATGGTGCCGCAACGGGCGTTCCTGTTCGCCGGCAGCATTCGCTACAACCTTCTGCTCGACGAAACTTTCAGCGACGAGCAACTTTGGGAAGCCTTGCGCCTCGTACATTTGGACGACGACGTCCGGGGCTTTCCCGAAGGCTTAGGTTCGTGGGTAGGCGAGTGGGGGATCAACCTTTCGGGTGGTCAGCGTCAACGCTTGTCGGTCGCCCGCGCCTTGCTTCGGCCTAGGTCGGTGATCCTCTTGGACGATTGCCTGAGCGCCGTCGACGCGGTTACGGAAGAGATCATCTTGTCGCGCCTCGAGAGCCGGCTCGCCGAGGCCACCGTCGTGTGGGTGGCTCACCGCCTGTCGACATTGAAGCTTTGCGGTAGAATCTTTGAGTTGGACGACGGCGTCATGAGCATGATGCGAGCCACGGACGTAGGCGGCAAGGTTCCGGTCCTGGTTGGCGGCAAGGCCGGGCTCATGGCTCCAACCCAAGGGGCGGTGCCCCCATGAGCACCGCCGCAGCCGCACAGGAAATCGCGAAGGACCAGGACCAGGACGACAAAATCCTGGCCGCCGCAAATGACGTCATTGGCCTCTTCAATGTTATTTCTTTCGGCCGCGTCGTTTATGTGCGGCTTCTCGGAGCCCTGGGTTTGATCTTGGCGGCGTCGGCGATGGTCATGATCTCGGCGCGCACTCTGGGGCGGCTTGTCGAGGCGGTGGTGGAGGGTCGCATTGGCGCCGATACGTCGCGCCTCGGCGTCACCTTCCTTTCACTAGAAGCCGCGGCGGTCGCGACCCAGTACTTCGGTCGCGTGAGTTTGGCCCATGCGACCATCGAGATCACGTTCAAGATTCGGCAGGAGCTCTTCGGCAAGATGCAGCGCCTGCCGATTGCCTATTTCGACAGCCAACCGCTGGGCCGCACGATTACGCGCATGACCGCCGACGTCGAGGGCATCGAAACGTTTTTCAGCGGCACCATGGCGCGGGTCTTGATCGCCGTCATCAACATTTGCACGGTACTGGTGGCGATGCTGATGACGAACCTGAGTTTCGGCATGATGACGGTGGCGGCCAGCGTGCCGGCGATGATTTTTTCCGTGGCGCTGCGCAAGCCCGTGCGCCACTGGCTCAGGACCTACAAGCGGAAGTCGGCTTACCTCAACGCCAAGCTCGCCGAATTTCTGAATGGCATAGCCGTCATTCGCATCTTCGGCCTCGAGCGCTGGACGCAGCGGATTTTTGATCAAGGCGCGGCGGAACTGCTGCGCGCCGGAATCCTGACTATGAACTGGAACAGCTTCATCCGGCCGCTCGCCGTGTTCTTGTGCAGCATTCCGACGCTTTTGATCATCGCGAAGGGCGGAGACAACGTTTTGGCCGGCACCATGGAGCTGGGCATGCTCGTCACCTTCGTCCGCTACAGCGAGCGCTTCGTGTCCCCGATCCGGATCCTCTCGCAAGAGGTGCAGAACATCCAAGAAGCCTTGGTGTCGAGCGAGCGCGTCCGTCGGATGCTCACCGAACCGGAAGAGAAGGACACGCTTGGTCTCGACGGCGAGCTGACGCCAGAGCTCAGCGGCGAAATCGAGTATCGCGACGTCTGGATGAGCTACGCTCCCGGCCAGCACGTGCTCAAAGGAGTGACCTTCAGCGCCCGTCCGGGAATGAAAATCGGGCTCGTCGGCCACACCGGCTCGGGCAAGACCACGACGGTGAATTTGTTGCCGCGGCTTTATCCTTTCTCGTCCGGCCAGATCCTCCTCGACGGCGTACCGATTGAGAAGCTCGCGCGCCGGGGCCTCCGCGGTCAGCTCGGCTACGTCAGCCAGGAGATCGTCGTCTTCTCCGGCACGATTCGCGAGAACCTACTCGCGGCGCGGCAAGGCGCCGAGATCGGTCAGGCCGAACTCACCGCCGCTTGCGACCAGACGGGCCTCACCCAGGTGCTCAGGCATTTCGACGATGGCTTGGAGCACAAGGTCTTGGAAGGCGGCGACAACCTCAGCATGGGCGAGCGGCAGCTGATCGCCTTCACGCGCATGGTGCTCCGCGACCCGAAGATCCTGGTTCTGGACGAAGCGACCGCGAACATCGACGAACGGTGCGAGCGATTGATCCAGTCCGCGATCGCCGAGGTGATGGCTGGGCGCACCTGCTTCGTCATCGCCCATCGGCTGAGCACGATCATTCAGTGCGACTTGATCTTGGTGTTCCGCGCCGGCGAAATCGTCGAGCAAGGCACCCACCTCGAGCTCATGGCCCGAGGCGGGTATTATGCCGCGCTGGCGGGGAAGCAATTGGCTTAGAGGGGGGCGAGCGGCTCTTTGGCCGACGTCGCGCCGCGGCGTCCGAGAGGCGGAAACCACGTCGCGTAGTCGGTCGTCGACACGGCGTCGTCGATCATCGACGTCATGTTTTTGACGACGCTCCGGCCGATGGCGAGGAAGCGACCGAGCTCCTTCTCCGTCCTCAGGAAGAGCTTCATCATGTCGAGAGTCATGTCCCAATGGCCCCCCTCCTTGCCGTCGAACTCCCGGTGCGAGGTCAGGAACGCCATGGCGCGCTCGGGCGTCTTCACGCCCCAGCTAGCGATCGCGCCGCTGAGCGCTTGGATGTTTTCTTCCGTGATGAACGCCGAGATACCCTCGACGGCGAAAGGGACCGCCATGTAAAGCAGCGGATCTTTCCGGTAAGAGAGCTGCGACTCCTGCAGGCCGTTGAAGTTCATGATGTAAGTGGACGGGCTCTTGTGGTTGAGCAAGTAGTCGACGTCGGCGCCGAGGAACTTCAGGTCGGCTTCCAAGATAACTTCGTGGTCGGTTTCTTCGCGCAAGTGTTTCAGGAAATGCCGGCGCAAGGTCTTGTCTTCTGAAGTGCTGACCGCCAGCGCTATGATGCGCGTCGTGTAGCGAACGAATTGGTGCAGTTCAGTAAGGAAGTCGCAGTACTGCTTCCTCGTGAGCGTCCGGTCGCGGGCCTTTTGCCAGAGCTTCGACTGGTTGATGGCGGAAGCCTCGAGCTTCAGCGCCGCCGAAGCCTCGCGCACGATCAACTGCGCCTTGAGGTCGAGGAACTTCTGCGACACGCCGATCTCGCCCCGGTACATGATGTAGTCGATGGTCGAGGCGTAAGGCCTCAGCGTGAAGTTTTTGCCGTGCTCCGTCGCCACTAGGCGGATAAAGGCGTTCGGCAGGACGTCCATCTTGAAGCGCTTGTGCGTCGGGTGATCGCCGTCCTCGAGGTATGAAACGACGAACTTGCGGCCCTCTAGCCGATAGAAATGGCAGGCGGAGTAGATCAAGAGCTGAAAGACGCCGAGCGAGCGAAAGTCCTTGGCTACGGCGGAGCGGGACGACAGGACGGTGTCCTGCAGCAGGTCGGCGGTGAGGCCCGACTGGTCGACGAAGTCCGAAAGTTCGGCTTCCATCATGTGCGTAATGCCGGCGAGTTTTCCCGTGGCGCGCTCGGTGAGCAGGACGTGCAGGCCGCGCTGGTCGTTCGGTCCGACCAAGTGGGCGTTGTCCAGGATTCCCCACTCGTCGACGTAGACATGCTTACGTAGTTCCAGCAACTCGGCGGGTAGTTGCGCCGACCCCTTGATCACGGTGAGGTTGAATTCGGCGCCTTCGAGATGCGCAATCTCGTCGGTCCGCGGCGTCCTGGTCCGAGTCGATTCTTCGCGAGTAGTTTCGATGTCCACGTGCTTCTCCCTGAATTGGTCAATTCAGGGCAGTGTTAGCCGAAAACCACAGCGAATATAAGCTGGTAAAAACACCTATTTTTAGGGCTTTCGGCCAGCGAAGGGGCCAAAATTCACGAGGCTTTGTCGAGCGCCGCCTGCGTGGATTTCAGAGGGATCGACAAAACGATTTCGGTGCCGGCATTCGGCGCCGACGTGATGCCGATGTCGTAGCTGTTGCGGCGGACGAACTGCATAGTGAATTTTAGCCCGAGACCATGGCCGTTGGTCTTGCTGGTTTCCGCCTTCTCTTCGAGAATCGCGGCGATCTTGTCCGTTGTCATGCCCGGCCCGTTGTCCTTGATGCGAATCGCCAACTTGCGACCATTCGCGGTAGGCGCCAACTCGCTGGTCATGCTGACTGCGCCGCCAGGTTGGCCGTCGAACTTCGTCGCCACCGCCTCGCAGGCGTTTTTCACCAGGTTGTGGAGAATCAGGTAGGTCGTCCCCGGCAGCTCCGTCATCGAGAGATCGGAGGCGGCCGCCCGCCAGTCGAGCGTGAAGGTCAAGCCGCTCTCGGAGAATTGTTTGGCGAGGAGCAGCGCCAGATCCTTGCCGAGGTCGTCGACGCCTAGCTGGCGAGGAGCCGAGTCCTGGCCCGGAAGGTCGTCGAGCACCAGGCGCCCGAGGCGCGAGAGGATGTCGACGGAGCGCTTGATGCGGTTGAGGTTCTTGTTTTCTTCCGTCTTGGCCAGGGCCTCGAGCGCCGAGGCGTTCTTGATGATGAAGAGCATGTTGTTGACTTCGTGGACGATCATGCGCGCTTGGTTGCCGACGATGGCCTCGCGCATGACGGCTTCCGATTTGCGGCGAAATTGTTCTTTTTCGAGGATCTCCCCGTGATAGCTCTGCATCTCCTTGAAGATCCAGCGCTCCATTTGGATCAAAATGGCGATGAGTCCGACAAAGCAAGCCACCAAGTAGATCGAGTGCAGAAGCGTTGCGCCAGTCAAGGCGAGGACGGCGACGAGCCCCGCCAAGGCAAAGGCGCTGGTGATTACGCGGTTGCGGGGGAGGTAGACTTCGGTCAACGCTCCGAAGGTCAAGATCAACCAAATGGCGAAGGCTTCGCTCGTGCTCGCGCCCAAAGCAAAGATGATATAGGCGTCACCGATCAAAGTCAGGCACCAACGCATGGTGTCGAAGCCGTCG
The DNA here is from genome assembly GCA_043781115.1 of Pseudomonadota bacterium. GTDB lineage: Bacteria > Bdellovibrionota_B > Oligoflexia > Oligoflexales > CAIYRB01 > CAIYRB01. The sequence goes on along the minus strand of JAYWBY010000664.1, from coordinate 14,496 downwards.
GAGCGGGACTCGATGGTGCCGAAGCGGGTCTTTAAGACTCGGTTCTTGATCGAGAAGTAGACGTTGAAAACGTCGAGTAGCAGAACGACGCCGAGGCCGGAGAAGAAAGTGAACTCGTTGCGCCAATGCGTCGCGATCAGGAAGACGGTCGTACCGAGGATGACCGGCATGACGACGCTGGTGAACAATTTTTTGTGTCGTTCGCGCAAGCGCATGGTAAGCACTTCGGCTTCGGCTTCGGCTTCGGCTTCGGCTTCGACTTGGGCTTCGGTATGGGTCGGCGCGTGGGCCGCGGTGATGTCGGTTATCCGCATAAGACGTGGCCTTTTTGAATCAATTCGGCGGTGTTTTTGGCGTTCAACTTGCGCCGGAGGTTGTTCCGGTGCTGCTCGACGGTGCGGGAGCTGATGTTCAACTCCTTACCGATAACCCGGGACGAGTGACCTTGGCTGAGGAGCTTCAAGACTTCGATCTCGCGGGCGGTCAATGTTTTTAGGAACTCGATGTCTGGAAACGTCGACAACAGGAAGCGGCGGGCCGCCGCCGTCAGCTCGGCGAAGTCGAAGGGTTTGCGGAAAAAGCCGTGGGCGTTCAGGTTGAAGATCTCGGCCCCTGAAACCCCTTCGTTGCCGGTGATCGCCAGGACGATGGGCTTGTGTTGGCTCGACTCTATGTGCTGCAACAGGAGCTGGCCGTTGCCGTTCGGCAGCACGATGTCCAGGATGACGAGGTGCGGCTTGTACGACTGCAGTTTTTCGATGCCCGAGGCGACGGTGTCCGAATAGACGCATTCGATCCCGATGGCCAGGAACGAGTCTTTCAAGATCTCGGCGACATCGAGATCGTCTTCGATGATTAAAGTCCTATACATTTACCGTCCTGCGGAAATGACGTCGGAAATACGTCTAATACTTCGGGTCGGCGTCGCAGGGGCTTTAGCAAAGGTGCAAAAAATTTATTTTAACCTTCGGATTTCAGTTAGTTAAAATTGAAGGCCGCCGGCGATTGTTCAACCCCCTGTGTTGTTTCTCGTTTCGACAGAAAGGCGAAGCGTGAAGTTAGGTTCCGTCCGACCCTTCAGACTAAAATAAAGACTGTCGTCCAAACTCGGAGGCGCGCGATGGAACCTTCTACCTCGTACTTCCGCGATCTCCTCAGCGCCGAGCTGGCGCGCCGTTGCCGACGCAACTCACGCTACTCGCTCCGGGCCTTCGCTAAGGCGCTCGTCGTCGACGTCGCCACCCTGTCGCGGGTGCTCGCGGGCAAGACCAGCCAATACGAGGACTTCGTGTGGACGATTCACCAGTTTCGCGCCGACGGCTCCGAGGTTTGGCAGTCGGCGCCCTCGGCCGGCAGTCAGCGGCAGCAGCGCATGGACTTCATCGCCTCGAGCGTCCAATTCGAAGTTTGCGCCATGACGCAGGACCTGGTCGCTGGCTTCCCCGCAATGATGTCGTGCAGCGAACGCTACGCCATCGGCGGACGTTGAACAGAGACGCTGGCAACCTTGGGTCTAAAAGTCTTAGACCCAAGACCTAGGGGGAAGCGCGCGAGCGCCTCAGTCGCCAGGCTCTTGCCCGTGACTGGATGAATCCAGGCGCCGGCGATCTCGGCGGCGGGCACCAAAGCGAAGTCTCGCTCGAGCAGCCTCGGGTGCGGGACTTCAAGTTGGGGGCTTAGCCACGCACGGCACGCGCCTCCCTCGTCTCGCCAAAGCAAGAGGTCGAGGTCGAGCGTCCGGTTTTCCCATTTGCCCGCCCGTACGCGCCCAAGCAGCGCTTCGGTGCGCAGCAAAAATGCCATCGCCGCCTCGGGCCCAAAGGGCGAGGCGGCGATCAGGGCGGAATTTAGGAACGGCTGGTCGGCAGCGCCGACCGGCGCGGTTTCGTAAATGTCAGCTTCCGCGACAATGGGGCCGAAGCCGGCGCGGAGGACCTCTTTCGCGCGGGCCAAGGTGGCGGCGCGCTCGCCCAGGTTACTGCCCAGGGCTATGAGGTAATGCTGCCGATCAGGCATGCTTGGAGTGGCGAACGCGTTTGCGGGCCGCGTGCTTTTTGCCGTGGCGGCCCCTGGCGTGGCGGCTTTTTTTATGGCCGTGATGTCGAGCAAGGCGTTTGTGCTTCTGAACGTGGGCTTTCGCGGGGCTGGTTTGGGCGAACGCCATGCCGGACGAGGTGGCAAGGAGGGCGGTCAAGCCGAGTGCAGCAACGAACAATTTGATCTTGGCTGTCATCGGGGGAAAATCCTTTTTCAACGGGGAGCGGGGAGGGAGCGGGGAGGGAGCGGGGAGGACCACCGTCATTGGCGGCCATGCCAATGTATATCTCAGTCCTGGACGGTAGGCAAGATTTTATGATATTCTTTAGATATATCTAATGGTTGATAGAAAGAATTCGATGCCATTGGCGGCCAAAACACCGGTCCGGAACCTACTACTACTTGGCGGGGGCCACAGCCACGCTTTGGCCCTCTTGGCTTTGGCGAAGCGTCCGCCCGCGGACTGTCGAATTACTTTGGTATCCGAGGAATCGACGCTTTCCTACTCAGGAATGGTGCCAGGCCATGTCGAGGGCCGCTACTCGGCGGCGGAGCTCCAGATCGACCTCGGGCGTCTTTGCGCGTCGACCGGCGCCGAATTCGTCAAAGCCACCGTGACAGGAATCGACCCTGGCGAACGGCTCGTCCGTCTCTTGGGACGGGCGCCGCGGCCCTACGATTTTTGCTCGCTCAATCTCGGCGGCTCGCCGGCCTTAGGGGCCGTGCCTGGCGCGGCGAAGTTCGCCGTGCCGGTGAAACCCGTCCCCATGCTCCTCGCCGGCATCGGCGCGCTTGCTCGCGATGCGGAACGCCTGCCTCAAGGCGAAGGCGTGCGGCTCGTCGTCGTCGGGGGCGGCGCCGGTGGCGTCGAACTGGTTTTGGCCCTCGAACGCCGCCTCGGCCGCCGGCTGCGCGTCACGATCATCAGCAAGGACGGCGAACTCTTGGCGGGTCATGCGCCGTTGGCGCGCCGGAAGCTGACGGCGACCTGTCAGAGCCGAGGCATCGTCGTCAAATTGGGGCGAAGGGTCGTCGAGGTCTTTGCCGGCGCCGTCAAAACGCACGACGGCGCGTCCGTGCCCTTTGACTATTTACTTTGGGCGACACCGGTCGTGCCTGAACCTTGGCTGGCGGAGAGTGGCTTGATGACCACGGCGGCCGGCTACGTGCGGGTCACGCCGGCGTTGCAATCGGTGTCGCACCCGAACATCTTCGCCGCAGGAGATCTCGCGATGATCGACGGCGCGCCCCGGCCGCGCAGCGGTGTCTTCGCCGTTCGCGCCGCGGCACCCCTCGCGCGGAACCTCGCCAACGCGCTGGCTGGCTTGCCGCTGGAGCCCTATGTTCCACAGCAGGACTTTCTCAGCCTCATCGGCACGGCCGACGGTCGCGCCCTGGCCTCGCGCGGCGGCTTCGTGTTATATGGCCGAACCATGGCCTGGCTGAAAGACCGCATCGATCGCCGCTTCATGGCGCAATTTCCTACGGGAGAACCTTGAACGTGTCCCCTCGCCAACTGCTAGGCGGTCAAACTCCTCGCCAATTTCTGCAACGCCATTGGCAGAAGAAGCCGCTGCTCGTCCGCCAAGCGTTCCCAGGATTCCAGGATCCGTTGTCGCCGAACGAGCTCGCCGGGCTGGCGATGGAGGCCGGCGTCAAGTCGCGCTTGGTGATGGAACGCGGCGGGTCTACGCCGTGGCATTTGACGCACGGCCCGCTGAGCGAACGCCGGCTCCGGACGCTGCCAAAATCGCACTGGTCCTTGCTCGTCTCGGACGTCAACCAATACAGCGACGCCGCCGCGGCGCTGCTCGACTCGTTTTCTTTCATCCCGCATTGGCGCATGGACGACTTGATGGTGAGCTTCGCGCCTCCCCAAGGCTCGGTCGGCCCGCACGTCGACAGTTACGACGTCTTCTTGATCCAAGGCAAGGGGCGCCGGCGTTGGCAGATCGCGGACGCCGGCAAGGGCGAGATGAAGCCGGGGTTGCCGCTCAAGATCTTGAAGAACTTCAAAGCGGCGGAGGAGTGGGTGCTCGAACCGGGCGACATGCTATATCTTCCGCCGGGCGTCGCGCACTATGGCGTGGCCCTGGAAGAATGCCTGACTTACTCCGTCGGCTTTCGCGCGCCAGACGCCAGCGCGCTCTGGCGGGACTTTTTCAATTTGCCCGAAGAGCTGCTCGGTCGCCTGCCGCCGCTTGGCCTCTATTCGGACCCGGAGTTGCAGGCGGCGACGCACCCCGGCGAAATCGGCGCGCCGGCGATCAAGGCGCTCGAGGCGATGCTGAGCGTGCCGCTCCGCCGCGACGTCGTCGGCCGGTGGTTCGGCGCTTGGACGACGCTGCCGCCCCAGGGCGCCGAGCCAGTTAAGCGACCGAAGCGCCCCGCCCCCAAGGCGCTGGAAAAGAGTTTGCGCGCTAGACAGTCGGTTCTCCGCACGGATCTCCTCCGGGTCGCCTACGTGCGCCTGGAAGATGAGGTGGCCTTTTTCGCCGGTGGCGAGGAGTGGCTCCTCCCGCCTGCCTGCCTGACCTTGGCCCAGGCGGTCTGCGAAAAACGCCAGCTCGACCCCGCGGTACTCCTCAAAGCGCTGCCCAAATCCGGCGCTAAACGGACTGAAGCTCTAAGCTTCCTCGCGGACCTTGTCGAACGCCGGGTCTTGGACTTGGGGAAAACTCAAGCGGTTCGCCGACGTTAACCCGCGACTGGACCTTACCGATAGTTTTTCAAGACCGTTACCACCCGAGAGGTGCGTCTTGGAAAATGCCGCGACATTGCTTCCGAAGAAGTTGAAGACGGCGCCGGCTCTTGCCGAGGCGCCGGCCAAAGAACGCACTCCCTACCTCCTCTCACCGTCGGCCGACGCTCTGATGATCGGCGGCGCTTCGCTCTTGATGTTCGTCTTCGCCTATCTCTTCGTCGACAAGAACTCCAACACCAGCCAAATTTCGTGGGCGGCGTTTTACCTCGCGATGGCGGTCAACAACCCGCACTTCATGGCATCCTACGTTTTCCTCTACTGGGACAAACGCCACGAACTCTTGTCGAACAAGCGCTTCCTTTGGGCCGCCGTGATCGCCCCGACGCTGGTCTTGAGCTACATGGCGGGCGCCATCTATTTCGGCTCTCCGCGTTTCTTGAGCTACGCCGTCAACTTCATGTTCTTCACGGTCGGCTGGCACTACATCAAGCAAATTTATGGGACCGTGGTGGTGACTTCGGCGCGCCGCGGTTACTACTTCACCAAGGGGGAAAGTTGGGCCTTAAAGCTCAACCTCTACCCCGTCTGGTTCATGTCGTTCATCGGCGGCAACACCTCCATCCGCGAAATCATGCACTACGGCGTTGGCTACAAGACGTTTGCGCTCCCCGAGGGAATCAAACTTCTGAACTACGGATTGGTGAGCGTGAGCCTAGTGGCTTTGGTCGCGGTCCTATTTCGAAAATGGCTGAAAGAGGGTAAGCTCCCTGGTCCCGCCGCCGTCATCTCGTTCGCCGCCATCTACTGCTGGTACTTGCCTGTGCTTTACCACGCCGTATTTTGGTACATGATCCCGTTCTTCCACTCGTTCCAGTACATGCTCTTCGTCGTGGCGCTGCGCAAGAACCAGGTCAAGGGAGAAGCAGAAGCCAAGGAGAGCGACGGACCGGCGCAAAGGAAATACTTCGCTCGGCACTTCTTCGGCTTCATGGCGCTGATTCTGGTGATGGCTGCCGCGACCTTCCAGTGGATCCCGAGGTGGCTCGACGACATCGTCATTTATGACGAGAAGATGTTCGGCAGCCAGCTTTTCATGTTCATCTTCATCACCTTTATCAACATCCATCACTACTTCATCGACAACGTTATTTGGCGGCGGGACAACCCGTCGTTGAAGAAGTATTTACTGAGCTGAATCGCTGAGCTTAAGGCCGTTCAGTTCTTCAGAGATTCCATTTTCTTTGAATAGCCGGGGTCCGGGCTGGCGGTGTCGCCTCGGATCGGCCACGTTACAGCCGATTATTCAAAGAAAAAGGAATCTCTGAAGAAAAGAACGGCCTGCAGGACTTTTACCGAAAACGGCGCTAGACGCCCGGAAGAAGCGACGCGAAATGCTCGTGGCAGTTCCCGTGAGCCTTGGCGTCCTTGTGGCAGCGACCGGCATAGGTCGACACTAGCTTCTTGATCGTGCCGCGTTCGAGCCACGGCTTCAAGTTGTCGGCGACCTTCTTGGCGCGCAGGCTGTTGCGGCCCTTGAAGCCGTCAGGAAGCGACAAGGCCATATCATAGTATTCCTTCACCAAGCCTTCGAGGCGCGGCGTCTCGGTGGCCGGGGTCCCGAGCTTGGCGGTCATCGCCAAATCCTCGACGATCCATTGCAGCCGGCTAGCGCGCCCCTTGACGGATTGGCGGGCCTTCGCCGACCAAGCCAAAGCCGCTTGCTTGTCTCCGGCGGTACGCTCCACCGAAGCATAAACTGATTGGTAGTACCAAGGCGTGTCGGTGACGGCCAGCTCCTTGTCCAAGAGCTGGCGGGCGCCGGGGTAGTCGCCGATTTGTCGCAGGAGGTCCGCGGCGCCGGAGATGGCGGCATGGCGCTCGTATGGAGTCTTCGCCTCTTGATCGGCGGTCGCCACGGCCTTGGTGATCGACTGGGCGAGCTCGGGCGGCACCGGTCCATCGGGGTGATCCAAGCGGAAAAGCGTCAATGCTGGATTCCACGTCCAGGTGCGCGTATCGATCGAGAAGCTAGAGTCGTTGCGGATAACCTCCGCCGCGGCGAGCCATTGACTCGTGGCTTTGTCTCGGCTGGCGTTGTGGTCCGGAAATCCCCAGCCGATGATTTCGGCCGCCATGTAAAGCAGCGTCGAACGCGAGGCCTTGATCGTCGAGTCATCGGCGAATATCAGCGCCAGCATCGGCTCGGCGTCCTTCACGTAAGGCGCGACTTCGGCCTTGGTCTTCGCGTCTTGTGCGGCGTTGCCGCACGCTTCCAAGAACGCCGCGGCGAGCAGGGCGCGCTCGGTCTTGAGTTTGGCGGGGGCCTTGAGCGCGAGCTCGCGGCGGGCTTGCAGTAAGCCTTGACCTTTCAACTTCAATTCGTCGACGTCGCCCCAACTATAGTAGGCGAGCATCCGCCAATCGTCGTCGCTGGCTTTCTCGGCCAAGGCCCGGTCCATGACTTCGTTGATGTTGCGGCCCGCGGCCAACGCCGACGTCAGGGCCGTTTCAAATTCGCCGATCGTCGTCGTCGTGCTGAGGCGCCACACTTCCTTGCCGGAAGAGTCGAGCACCAACACCGTCGGATAGCCGCTGACTTTCAACTTTTCCGCCCAGGACTGGGCGTCAAAGCTGTCGCCGTCAAGATAAACGGCGAGCATGGGCGCCATCAATTCGGCGAAGCGGGGCTTCGCGAACACTTCGTTCTTCAGCTCGTTGCACGGCGGGCACCAGACGGCGCCCCAGTAAAGCAAGATGGGCTTCTTCTCGGCCTTCGCCTTCGCGTACGCGGCTTCCACGGTGCCTTCGAACCAAGGCGCGCCGTGGCCTCCGTGGGTCGATTTCGGCGCAGCCTGGGCAGTCAAAGTCAGTCCCCCAAAGGTCGCGGCGAGGAGCGCAGCGGCTCGGAAGCAGAAGCCTGGGAACGAGGCGGAAAGTAGCCGCACGGCATGACCTCAGTGAGAAAGAGCTTGGAGCACTGCGGGCGCGAATTCGGTGGCGCGCGTCACATCTTCGCCGCGACAACCGTTGCTGGCGCAATGCTTTGATACCATGCAACCGCCCTGGGTTTCGAAGTCATTTTCTCCTCGAACGAGCACGCCTTCGACTTCTCCCGTGCGGCCGTTGAGCACGGCGGAGCCTGAGTTGCCTCCGTAAGTGTCCGTGTTGGCGACGAAGAATGGCACGTTGTCGGAGGTGCGCACCCGCGCGCCGCCGGCGACCTTGGTGGGGAGGCCGGCCGGGTGGCCGATGACCGTCACTTCAGCGCCGGTGTCCAAAAGCCCCTCTTGGCGGAAGTGTAGCGGCGCGCGGCCCGGGACGGCGCGGTCGAGGCGGACCACGGCGTAGTCGCTCTTAGTCTCCGAATTTTGCTTTCGATCGAGGATTTCCTTGCAGTAAAAGACGTCGCTCTGCTTCACCAGCGTCACGTCCTGGCCGCGCGTCGCATAGCCGAAGCCGAAGACCATCGCCGTGCCGGCGCAGTCGGTGGCGTTGGTGATGCAGTGGCCGGCGGTGACGAAGACGTCGGGGGCGACGAGGAAACCCGAGCAGAACGCCGGGTTCGGTTGTTCGCGGAACGGCTCGGTCTCGCAGAGGCCGTAAGCGTCGCCGAAGGTGTCGGTCGGCAGTCGGCTCATGTTGCCCGAACTGGTTTGAAGTTGCTCGCGGTGGACCAGCGCGGCGGTCGAGCGTGCGGCGTCGACCATCTCCGGATTGGCGTCGGGGTCGAAGAGGTCCTTCCGGTCGTCGTCGCCGTAGATGACTTCCAAATTGGTCCGGGCCAGCGCCGGGTGGGCAAAGGCGGCAAGGATAGTCCAGCAGGCAAGGCTGAACGTGGCGAATTTGATCATCGGTTCCCTCGTGGGTGATTGTCGGAAGCGAGTCGGAGTTTAAGTTAGAGGAACCTTAATGAATAGTTGGCCAGCTGGTCAACCCTTTGTTGGAAATTCCAATAACTATTAAGGAAAAACTCGTATTTCCATCTGGATATCTCGCCGGACGGCGGCGTGGGCCGCGGCGAAATTGGCGGCGTTCCCGGACCATTTGCGCAGCATAATCGGCTGATTCGCCTCGCCCCGGCCGATCGATCAAGTTCCAGCCCTTACCGGTCGAAGAGTTGGTACTGGGGGTTTCGCATGCTTCGACTTCGCCTTTGCATCCTCGTGCTTGCCGCGTCCGGCGCCTTGATCGTGGCGCCCGCCTGCTCGTCCAAGAAATCGAGCGGCGACAGCAGCTCGGCGAAAACCAAGAAGAAGCCGGCCAGCGACGGCGGCGACGACGGTCAAACGTCGACGAAGACCAGCAAAACCACCGACTGCGGCGTAGGCCTAGCCTTGGACGACGACGATTCCGGCTACGTGGACATGGAGCTCGACGACGCGTCGACGACGCCTTGCACGAACACCAATACCGACACCAGTACCGGGACGGCGATTGCGCCCGACTCCGACTTCTACGATAGCGTCTTGTTCAACCCGCCCGAACTCGCGGACTGCCACAAGCAAGGGTTGGTCTACGTTCGCTGCACCAAGACTTGTTCGAAGGCGAAGACCCCGGCGTCCTTCAAGTGCGACAAGGCCGGGATCGAGGCCCAGTTCGCCAAAGTCGACGGCTTCCAAGCCGACTTCGACAATTACATGAAGCAAAATTACGTCATCGACCAGTGCGGCGTGACGCCGGAAGGCAAGCCGCTCGTTTGGCTGATGTGCCCTAACAAGGGCGACGGCATGTGCGTCAAGGAAGGCGATCTCGACGTCAACACGGCGCAGATCGACAACCATCGCATCAACACCGGCACGTTCGCCGCCGAGTGCGACGCGACGACGCCTTAAACTTCGGTGCCGTCGATAAAGCCGTTGGCCATGAACAAGCTGACCAGGTTTTCCGCCGAGCCCGTGCGGTGGAGCCCCCAGCGGTATTTGCCGCGGTGGATCAAATCTTCGAGGCAGTAGGCGACTTGGAACAAGATGACTCGGCCCAAAACGCGGAGCTCGAGGGTTTCGCCTTTTTGAACTTCGACGTTGCTGATAACTCCGAGCCCGTCGCGGCTGACGTCGACGACGTGGCACTCGAGCAAGATGTCGGTCGCCGGGCGGAAGACTTCGCCGTCAAAGCGGTTCGTCACGCTGATGTAGCGCGGAAAGAAGCGTTGTTCAGCGGTTTTTTGGACGGCCATGTGGTCCTCCCGGGATCATGGTAAGACCATCGGCAGGCTGGGCCCTGCACTTAATGTCGCTATAAAACTAACGTGACTTCAAAGACTTAGGTGGACCCTGGTAAACCAATTTGCCGCCGTCGGCGGCCGCCCCTGGTCCGACCTCGATTAGCCAGTCGGCGGCATCGATGACGTCGGCGTTGTGCTCGATCGTGACTACTGTCGAGCCGGCGTCGACCAGCGATCTGAGGACTTTCAAAAGCCGTGCGACGTCGTCGAAATGCAGCCCGGTCGTCGGCTCGTCGAGCACGATTAAACTGCCTTGGCCGTGCCGACTGGTGAGGTAGGGGACGAGCTTCAAACGCTGCGCCTCGCCGCCCGACAGACTGGCGCTCGGTTGGCCGAGCTTCAAATAGCCGAGGCCCAAGGCCAAGGCGGGAGCCAGGCGATGGACGATCTTGCGATGGTTCTTGAAGTGTTCGCTGGCTTCGTCGAGGGTCAGCTCCAGCACTTCGTTGATGGCCTTGCCGAGGTAGCGCACGCTCAACACGTTCCCCTGGTACCGCTTGCCGTGGCAGAGCGGGCAGGCGACGCGGGCGTCGGCGAGAAAGCGCATCGACAAGCTCAGCTGGCCTCGCCCCTTGCACTCGGGGCAACGGCCGCCCTCGACGTGCAACGAAAAATTGCGAGCGGTCAAGCCGAGCACCTGGGCGTCGGGCAGGTTTGCATAAAGATCGCGGATCTCGCCCAGGACATCGAGATAAGAAGCCGGCATGCTGACCGAACTCTTCGCCACCGGCCGACGGTCGATCAGCGTCACGGCCGTCAGCGCCTCGAAGCCCCGCAGTCCGCGGCAAAAACGCGGCGCCGCCTTCGGTTTCAGGATTTTGGCGGCGGCGTTGGCGTAAAGCGTCGACAAAGTCAGGCTGCTCTTGCCCGCGCCTGAGACGCCGGCGACGACCGTGAACGCCGCCAACGGGAAGCGCACCGACGGAATATTGAGGTTATGGAGCGAAGCACCTTCGATGACGAGCGCCGGTGCATCGGCGGCGAGCTTTCTCCCAACCCCGAGCCGTCCCGGGCTCTGGTGCGCCAAGTGCGCCGCGGTCGCCGACTGGCGGGCGAAGCGCTCGGCCTCGGCCGGGCGGAACTTCGCCATGAGTTTGCCGCCCCGCGCGCCGCCGCCCGGCCCCAAGTCGATGATCCAATCGGCATGGCGCATCAGCGCTTCGTCGTGGTCGACGATCAGAACGGTGTTGCCGGCGTCGCGCAGGCGGTGCAATGCTCTGGTCAGCGTCTCGATCTCCGTCGGGTGCAAGCCCTGGCTCGGTTCGTCGAGCACGTAAAGCACGCCGCGGAGGTTCTCCGCAAGAATGCCGGCTAGTTTCAAGCGCTGGGCTTCGCCGCCCGACAAACCGCGCACGCGCCGGGAGGACGTCAAGTAGCCAAGGCCGATGGCGGCGATGCGGCGCGCCGCTCGGCCGGCTTCCGACGCCACGCGGCTGAGCGCGGCGTTGGCTCCGAGCGGTCCTTCGGCGAGCTCGGTCAAAAATACCGCGAGTTCGGCGACGGGCAGGGAGTGCAATGATTGCGGGCTTTGGCCGGCGACGCGGATCGCCTCGAGGCGCGGGTCGAGACCCGTGCCGCGGCACGCGACGCAGGCTTCGTTCAAGCCGATGCGCTCGCGCACCCCGAGGTCGTCCTCGGCCTCCGTTTCGTCGGCGAGGCCAGCGGCGTCGAACCCCATGCCGTCACAGTGCTCGCAGCGGCCGAGCGAGTTGGCGGAGAAGTGCCGGGAGTCGAGGCGCGGCCAACTGAAACCGCAGGAGGGACAGCCGCCTTTCGACGAGAAGCTGCCGCCTTTTTTCAGGTCGAGGTTCCACTGCGCGTCGCAGGGATAAAATTCGCCGAAGCCCTGGCCTTCGGCCAAAGCCGTTTCGACGCTGCGCACTAAACGGGCGCGCGCCGCGGCCTTCACTTTGACGGCGTCGATCACCAATTTGATGGTGTGCTTCTCCTCGCGGCCGAGCGCAGGCACAGGCGACAGCGATTCGACCTTGCCGTCGATGAAGGCACGGAGGAAGCCGCGCTCGGCGAACGCCGAGAGCGGCGCCTTGAACACGCCCTTCTTGGCTTCGGCCACCGGCGCGCAGAGGGCTAGCGTCTCGCCCTCGCGCTGGCTCAAGAGGTTGTCGACGACTTGTTCCGCCGACAAAGCCTCCGTCGGCAAATCGTGCGTCGGGCACCGCTGCTCGCCGAAGCGCGCGAACAGAACGCCCAAGAGCTCGCTGATGTCGGTGAGCGTTCCGACCGTGGCGCGCCGAGAAGGCAGGGTTTCGTTTTGCGCTAAGGCGATGGCCGGCGACAGGCCCGTCAATTTCTGGACGTTGGGCCGCGCCGCCAGGTCGAGGAACTGACGGGAATAGTGGCTGAGCGTGTAGAAGAACCGGCGCTGCGCCTCGGCAAGCACCGTGTCGAAGGCGAGCGAGCTCTTGCCGGAGCCCGAGACGCCGGTGACGACCGTCATGGCGCCGCGTTCGATCGACACGTCGACGCCTTGCAGGTTGTGCTCAAAGGCCCCGCGGATCTCGATGGTTTTCTGGGCTTCGCTCACCGGGCGCTCCGCTGGGCGAGGTACTGGACGGCGAGGCGCAGGGCTTCGGCGAAGCTCTTGGCCGAGGCGCCGCCCTTCAAAAATAGGTCGCTCGCGGGCCCATGGTCGGGTGAGGCGCGAAAATGCGGCAAGCCGCCCGACAGGTTGACGGCGTCGTCGAAGTGCACGGTCTTCAGCGGTCCGAGTCCTTGGTCGTGGTACATCGCCAAGACGCCGTCGAAGCGGCCCTGGTACGCGCGGTAGAACGCCGTGTCGGCCGGCACCGGTCCGGAGAGTTCAACGTCGGGATGGCGAGCGGCGACGGCGGCGACGGCCGGCGCCACGACCAATTTGTCCTCGGAGCCGAAGAGGCCTTGGTCGCCCGCGTGCGGATTGACGCCGCAGATGGCGACGCGTGGCCTGGCGATGCCGAACGACGCGCGCAAGGTCGCGATGAACAGTTCTAACTTTTTTTCCACCAACTTCGGCGTGATGGCGTCGGCGACGGCGGCAAGCGGCAGGTGGTTGGTCACTAGGCCGACGCGCAGCTTCGGACCCGCCAAAGTCATGACGGCCGGCGCCTTCCACAAATGCTCGAAGAATTCCGTCTGGCCGGGGAAGGGATACCCCGCCTCGGCGGCGGCGTGCTTGTCTATCGGAGCCGTCAATACCGCCAGGTCGCGGACGGCACCGAGCGTCGTCAAACGGTCGAGGCTGGCCTTGGCCACTTCGCCGCGTTGCTTGCTCGTCAGCGCTTCGGCAGGCCGGGCGTGCTCCTTGGCTCCGACGTCGAGAAAGTGGAGGCCGGGGCGCCCGGCGTCGGCGAACTGAGTGATCGGCGTCGGCACCAGCGTCGTCAAGCCGGCCCGTTTCGTCTGATCCTGCCATTGCCAGGCGCTGCCTACGAAGACGATACTGTGCGTCGCCCGAGGCGGCATTTGGATCATGAGCGACGCCAAAATCTCGATGTTGATGCTGAATGGGTCGCCGAGTGTAACTACGAGCATGGATCATCCAGGAACGTCGTGGTGGCCGGGAAGCCCTATCCGCCTTACCTTAGCCAGGGTTACGGGTAGCGGCAAACTCTGTCGATTTTTTTGACAGGTGCCCAGCCATGACACTCGGCGGCTTACCGCTTCGATATCATTTTATCGATTTAAAATCATATAGTTATAGTTTATCAGGTGGTGGCCCCGCGTTTGCTCTAGGGGTTCCGGGTTCTCATCCGCGGTTCCTGCCGCCGAGAGTCCAAAGGCCCCTTTGCCGTTGCCGCTGAGTGTCTTGCTGCCCTTGGAGTCGCCGCCGTGATTTCCCGCTCTTCCCGCCCTACGGCCTTGCGCCGTATCACCTCCCTGGTCGTCGTTTTGGTGCTCAGCCTTTTCGGCCTTTGGCATTCCTACTCGGAGGTCCAAGAGCAAAAGGCCTATCGGCGGACCGTCGCGCTGGTGCCGGTGAAAGCGCCGGAAGGCGTGCCCGCGCAAACACAGGCCAGCGTCGACTTGGCGATGGTCATCTACGGCATCGAGCTGCCGAGCGGCGCCGCCGCCCCAACTTTCGACTCGACTTTACGCGACCGCGGCCTGACGACGCGCGGCGCTTTCATGGCGCAAGCCGCCGTCACCGTCGGCCCCGCGGCTTTCACGAGCTGGAGCCTACTCGGTTCGACGCTAGCCCACGAAGTCGAAGTCCACTGCCAACAGAATTTCCTGGCGATTTACGTGATGGACGTCGTCGGTTTGGACGGCACCGGCGCCGCCGAGCGCCAGGCTTACATCCACGAACTGCGCAACGCCAAACGCTTCGGCCTCATCGCGGAAGACTCCGAGCTGATCGCCGACACCATGGAATACTACTACCCGGATCATCCGTCGGGCCGCCTGAACATGCCGGGCAAGGTCCGTAATTGGCTCGCCCGCAATTTCCTCCGGTCGAGCCGGCCTTTTTAGAATCAACGCGGAGACGCGAGAAAGAATTTTTACCGCGGAGGCGCGGAGTACGCGGAGGGTT